>DATGCB010000522.1:0-6336 GCA_035312365.1 Eudoraea sp.
CCTTCTTCCGAAATAGCATTGACCTCTGTCGGGGAAAGCCCAAAAAATGCGACCTCGGCGCCGGAAATAAGGGCTGAGCATGCGAACATGACCAGTAATATGACAATTTTCAGTGCGAAAACACTGTCCAGTACCATGAAATTCAACAATAAACCAAGGGGGTCAGGATCCAATAGTTTGAATTTAGTATCTATCTCTAAAACGGCAAATCATCTTCCTGTTCTGGCTCATTTACTGTGCGAGCTAATTCGGGAGAATTGGATTGGGAGGGATTTGCGGATTGAGGGGTCGGTGTTGCGGAAGGCATTGCGTTGGTTGTACTCTCTTTTTTGGTAGATAAAAAGGTGAAGTCCTGAACGTGGATCTCAGTGGTATACCTGGTTTGTCCGTCCTCTCCCTGCCATTGTCTTGTTTTTAACCGGCCCTCAACATATATCTTATCCCCTTTACTCAGATATTTTTCACATATTTCAGCGGCCTTGTTGCGGACTACCACATTGTGCCATTCCGTGTTGGTAACCTTTTCTCCCGTTTGCCTATTTGTGTAAGTTTCATTGGTTGCAATGGGAAATCTTCCAATGCAATTACCGCCTTCAAAATAATGCATCTTTACCTCATCTCCCAGATGCCCTATCAACATCACTTTATTTAATGTACCGCTCATAGTTTTTATATTAAGAACTTTGTGTTGGTCTAATGACCCTTGTAAAAAACCAACGGGAAGTTCAAATTCAAAAGTACGAAATTTTAAGGGTTTTTATGGCATCGGCTATCAATATGGGAACGGGGTAATTTTCCAATTCGCCGATAGCAATTCCTTCTTCTATTTTTTGATTGGTTTTTACAAGCCAGAATTTTGTGTGCAAATGCTGGTGGGATAATCTATGGACTATTTCTCCGGAGCTGGTCTGTTCCAGATCCTGAACCTTATCCGCGTCTAAGATCTCCACAAGGGCCTTTTTTATTTGGTCATGCCCCGCTTCCCCTTCAGTTTCCAGAAGTGGGAATTCGAATAAATTTTGCCAGATGCCTTTCCCCATCCGCTTTTGAAGTTGCGTCTTGTTGTCAGGGTCCAGGATGATCATGTAGTTAAAAAATCGTTTTTTAATCGTTCCCTTTTTCATCTTTAGGGGAAGTTCGTCAATCCTGTTTTCCTTCAGCGCGACACAGCTATCATTCAACGGGCATTGCCCGCAATTGGGTTTTTGCGGGGTACACTGAAGCGCCCCGAACTCCATGATACCCTGGTTATAATCCCTGGCATTGTCAGTGGCCATAACCTCCCTGGCCAATTCCTTAAAGTAACGGATCCCGCGGGTGCTGTTTGTGGCGAGTGCCACCCCGAAATACCTTGCTAAAACCCGGTATACATTGCCATCCACCACGGGTTCAGACAGGTTAAAACTACTGGAGGCAATGGCACTCGCCGTGTAGTCTCCTATACCTTTGAGCTGCAGTAAGCCTTCATAGTTCTCCGGAAACTTCCCGTTAAATTCCCTTGCGACCCTTTTTGCCGTGGCATGCAGATTTCGGGCCCTGGAATAGTATCCAAGCCCCTGCCAGAGCTTAAGTATGTCTTCCTCGGTTGCAGCGGCAAGATCCTGAACAGTTGGAAAATGGACCAAAATATTTTCGTAAAAAGGCAACCCCTGCGCAACCCTTGTTTGCTGCAATATTATTTCGGAAAGCCAAATCTTATAGGGGTCCTTCGTATTGCGCCACGGGAGTGATCTTCTATTATCGGAATACCATTGCAGAATTTTTTTAGAAAATGACATCTCAATTATACTAATCGGTAAAAGTAGGTGTTTATAGTCTTCAGATGATGCCAACTTTTACCATCATTTGCAAAAATATGATTTTGTTCAATAAATTATTTATGAATCACGAAGGTCAAACGCCGTAATGAATTCACTTAAAATTAGCCGATTAAGACAAAAGATTGAATAATATTTATATATTTGCAAGCCTGAAAAACTTACGGATAAATTAAATTTTTAAAATGACGAAAGCGGATATCGTATCGAGAATCTCAGAAAAACTGGGAATTGAAAAAGGAGATGTACAAGCAACTGTAGAAACTTTTATGGAGGAGGTAAAATCTTCATTAGAAAATGGTGACAATGTTTACCTAAGGGGATTTGGCAGTTTTATTATTAAAACAAGAGCTGAAAAAACCGGGAGGAACATTTCAAAAAATACCACCATTAAAATACCTGCCCATAACATTCCGGCATTTAAACCTGCCAAGGTCTTTGTAGAAGGGGTTAAAAGCAACGTACAAGTTCAATAAAAACAGCCAAAAAGTAGAATTTTATGCCGAGTGGTAAAAAAAGAAAAAGACATAAGGTTGCTACCCATAAGCGTAAAAAGCGCAGGAGAGCAAACCGCCACAAGAAAAAGTAGTTACTGTAACTACTTTTTCATTTTATACGTTCATTGACATAGAAATTCCAAAAAAGGATTTCGACGGGTTTATACAACCTGTAACAACTAATGTTTAATCCATCCCGCTTGGAGCGGGATATAAATTGAATCAGGTGAATAGAGAATTAATCGTAAGATCCAATTCCAATGCCGTCGATTTTGCCTTATTAAAAGATGGAAAACTCATTGAACTTCACAAACAAGAAGATACCAATAATTTCAACGTTGGCGATATTTTGATCGCCAAGGTGCGGAAACCCGTTACGGGTCTTAACGCCGCTTTTGTCAATGTTGGTTATGAGAAAGATGCCTTTTTGCATTATCATGATCTTGGGCCACAATTGGCCTCCATGTTAAAATTTATCAGGCAGGTGAGTACAGGGAGATTAAGAGATTATTCCCTGAAGAATTTTCCATTTGAAAAAGATATTGATAAGCATGGTACCATTAATAATGTGATCAAGGCCAATCAATCTTTGTTAGTGCAAATTGTTAAAGAGCCCATTTCTACCAAAGGACCTAGAATAAGTTCAGAACTCTCAATTGCGGGACGTTATCTGGTTATGGTTCCCTTTTCTGACCGCGTTTCTGTTTCACAGAAAATAGGAAGCAATGAGGAAAAAGACAGGCTTAAAAGACTCGTAAAAAGTATTAAGCCCAAGGGCTTTGGGGTCATTATTAGAACAGTTGCAGAAGGCAAAAAAGTAGCAGAATTAGACAAGGATCTTCAAAATTTGCTGAACAAGTGGTCAGCAATGTGTAAGAAATTGTATAAGGCGCCTGCACCCTCTAAAGTTTTGGTAGAGCTCAACAGAGCTTCCTCAATTTTGCGAGATGTGTTTAATGATAGTTTCACAGGAATCCACGTGGACGATGAGACGCTTTATAACCAGATTAAAGATTATCTGCAGGAAATTGCGCCTGCAAAGGAATCCATTGTAAAGTTGTATAATTCTTCTGTTCCCATCTTTGAAAAATTTGGGATAGAAAGGCAGATAAAGACCTCTTTTGGCCGTACTGCTTCCATGAGTAAGGGAGCGTATTTGATCATTGAGCATACGGAAGCACTGCACGTGATCGACGTAAACAGTGGTAACCGGTCAAATAAGGCGAAAAATCAGGAGGATACGGCACTGGAAGTTAATCTTCTGGCCGCTTCCGAAATTGCCCGGCAGCTCAGGCTGCGCGACATGGGTGGTATTATCGTTGTTGATTTCATCGACATGGTAAAGGCGCCCCACAGAAGAAAACTTTTTGATCATCTCAGAGATGAAATGAAAGACGACAGGGCCAAACATAAAATATTGCCACCGAGCAAGTTTGGGCTTATTCAGATTACAAGACAAAGGGTTCGCCCGGAAGTCAATATTAAAACAACCGAGGAAAACCCAAGTGGCAATGGCCAGGAAGTGGAAGCTCCCATCGGTATTATTGACAAGATCAATGTGGATCTGGAGCGAATTATGAAAGGGCGAAAAGCGGATAATGGAATTGTATTGAATATACATCCGTTTATTGCAGCCTATATTACCAAAGGATTCCCATCCCTTCGCACCCAGTGGTTTATGGAGCATAAAAAATGGGTGAAAGTACAACCCAGGGACGCATATACGTTTCTGGAATACCGTTTCAAGGATAAGGACGGTAAAACCATATAAATAAAAAGCGATTTCGGAAACGAAGTCGCTTTTTTTGTTTACAAAACCTTTATTTCTGTATCTTTTGCCCTGTGGTCGTAATCCACAATAAAATGTCACGGCAGCACATGAAACATGGGTGAATTTGCACGATGTATTTTGCCTGGAAAACCGCCCGTCAGGCTTGAGGGTATTACTAATTTCCTCCAACCCGGAGGGGAGAAAGCCTTTAGCGCCTGACCGTTCCATTTAAATCCTGGTCCATGTCCTTAAATCAGAAGTCATATACCGTACATGAGGCGATCAAAAAGCTGGAACACTATTGTGCTTATCAGGAAAGGTGTCAGTTGGACGTCATTGCCAAATTAGGAGAAATGCGAATAATCCCCGGGGCCATTGACCAGGTGGTTACCCATCTCATCAGGGAAAATTACCTGAACGAAGAACGATTTTCACAGACATTTGCCCGTGGAAAATTCAACCAGAAGTCCTGGGGGAGAAACCGGATTATCTCTGAGCTTATAAAACGTAATATTTCAAAATTCAATATTAAACGCGCAATTTCCGGGATTGATGATGAATCCTATAAAGAAAAACTGGATTTGTTAGCCAAAAAAAGGCTGAAGCAGTTCAAGGAGGGAAATCCCCAAATAAAGAAAAGAAAACTGGCAGCTTATTTATTATACAGGGGTTGGGAACCTCAACTGGTTTATGATAAAATTGCTGAATTGCTCAAATAGTCTTGTTTGCTTTAGGGGTCTCTACCGTGGCAGCCCTGAAGTTGTTGCTCTTTTTTAACTTTCGGTTCGTTTTCAACCTGGCCTGTTGATTCTTCCAATCGATCCACCGCTGACCCTTTAACTTCCGCATCAAATTATCATAATAGCGCATAACAAGGATGTTATAAAAGGCTTTGCTCAAATTTTTAGGGTTTCTGGCAATTGCTCTCAGGCTCATGGAGAAACCAGGGGTAACATACTTCATATAATGCCAGTACCCCTCCGGCATATATAACACCTCCCCGTGGTCTAAATGTGTCCGGTACCCTGAGGCCTTTTCCAATGCAGGCCATTTGCAAAAATCCGGATGTGTAAAATCTATGCCTTCGTGGCTAATCAACGAATATGGCACCTTGTACAAATAGTTGGTCTCTGACTGAGGGAACAGGATACACTCCTTTCTTCCCTGAAAATGAAAGTGAAAAATATTGGCCAGGTCAATGTCATAATGCATAAAGGTATACGACTCACACCCGCCAAAAAATAACATAGGGAGACTCTTCATTAAGCGCAACCCAAAATCGGGGTAGGTAAAATCTCTCTGCAATTCAGGCACAGCCCTGATCACATTCCAGAGAAATATCCGGTACCTGGTGGGTTCCCGATTTAATAGATCGATATAGTCGGACATACTCATACTGGTGTGAGGTTCGTTAAATGCATCTCTGCAATTTACCGGCCTGTCATCATAGAGAGGCACCATCTTATCCCCGGCCACCTGTTTCATATATTCCAGGTTCCATTTGGAATAGGCAGGCCAATGGTCTATAAAACGTTCAATAACAACGGGTCGCTGAGGCTTGAAATAGTTCTCTAAGAACTCCTCTTTCGTAATCGTCGATACTCTCGGAACTTCCTGTAAATTCAAGCGCAGTCGGTTTATTTAAACATCAAAATTAAGAAAGGTTGCAAAAATCTTACCAAAATTAACCTTTGCTTAAGAGCACTAGCCAGGTTTTGGTTTGGCCTTTGCCGCCTCATTGCGCTCTATCGTATGATTCGGGCGGGTCCATTTCGGTTTTTCACCCAGGGGTTGGTATTTTGAGTCCGGAGCCTCCACGGTAACAGGTTGTGAAATCTTAATGAAGGGCTTTTGAGGCTGCAGCCCTAAGAGATCAAAAAGCTCCATATCATCGTTTACATCAGGATTCGGAGTGGTAAGCAGCTTGTCGCCCGCAAAAATAGAACTGGCCCCTGCGAAAAAACAAAGCGTCTGCCCTTCCCTGCTCATTTCCATACGGCCTGCAGACAACCTCACCTGGGTTTGGGGCATTACTATCCTGGTCGTGGCCACCATGCGGATCATATCCCAAATAGGGATGGGTTCCATTTCTTCCATTGGGGTTCCCTTAACAGCAACGAGGGCATTGATAGGTACTGATTCGGGTTGCGGGTTTAAGGAAGATAATGCCACCAGCATCCCTGCCCTGTCCTCGAGCTTTTCCCCCATACCAATAATTCCACCACTGCAAACGGTTACCTTGCTCTTTCTA
>DATGCB010000523.1:0-7381 GCA_035312365.1 Eudoraea sp.
CGAAATTTTAAGCGCCATTTCCCATGGCACGGTTTTGCCATCCCTGCTCATTTTCACCTAAAAAAAGCGAACCAAATGGAAGAAGTTGGTTCCACCCCGATTGCTGTTTGAAAGGCATCCACCCAAAAAATAAAAAGAGTCCCTGAAAGAGCTATATTTGAAGTGGCAACCCGCCCGACTCAAAAAAACAACCGCCTTATGACTAAATTTAACGCTGTTCTGATGCTCTGTTTTCTCGCTTTTTTTAACCGGGGTAATGCCCAGGAAGGAGAGGCACCAAAAGTAATACTGATCTCCCTGGATGGCTTTCGATGGCAGGAACTATTCACAGGAGCAGATCCTGCGTTGGTCGCGAATAATACCTATGTAAGTGATACGGCTCAGCTAAAATCCCATTTCTGGCGCGAAAACCCGACGGCAAGAAGGGAGGCATTGATGCCGTTTTTGTGGCGGGAAGCCATTAAAACAGGGCAATTCCATGGGAACAGGATGTTGGGGAGCAAGGTGGATCTAACCAACACCCTGTGGTTTTCCTATCCGGGATACAATGAAATTTTAACGGGGCATGCGGATGACCGGCGGATAACGAGCAACGATAAGATCCAAAATCCCAATGTCACGCTCCTGGAGATCGCCAATTCCACAGTGAAGTATCAGGAAAAGGTAGCAGCTTTTGGCAGCTGGGATGTCTTCCCCTATATAGTAAATGAAGAACGTTCAGGGATTCCCGTCAATGGGGGATTTGAAGGGGCGGCCGGGGGATCGCTTACGGAACGTGAACAGTTTCTCAATCGATTGCAGGCCCAGGTCCCGAGCCCCTGGAGCAGTGTAAGGCTCGATGCCTTTACGCACCACTACGCCCTGGAATTTATGAAGAAAAACCACCCGGACCTGCTCTATATTGCCTATGGGGAAACCGATGATTTTGCCCACGACGGGGATTACGGGGCCTACCTGAAGGCAGCTCATAATACGGACGGCCTTATACGGGAGCTTTGGGAATTTACCCAACAGGATCCGTATTACAGGGATAACACCATTTTTGTGATCACTACGGACCATGGCCGGGGTACGGATCCCCTGGACACCTGGCAGCACCATGGTGATGAAGTAACCGGGGCAGGGCAGGTATGGCTGATCAGCTTTGGCAGTACCGTTGCCCCCCTTGGAGAAGTAGACAGGGAAGAACAGCTTTATAGCAGTCAGATCGCTCCAACCATCCTGTTCCTCCTGAGGCTTAAAGCCCGTCCTGGTACCATGACGGGGAAACCTATAAATCTTTCAAAATCCTGATCCTGTGCAAGCGCCGATACCAGTAAGGGCTATACTTTAAAATACACCTTCTTTTTATCCAGAAAATAGGTGATATACCAAAACATAAACAGCACAAAAAGTGCATTGATGACCATGATTACATGCTCGGTCACGCCCACCGGGGAGAGCAAACCATGGGTAAAGATCTTTCCAAAATCCCGGAACCATTGTATGCCGACCGTTTCCGCGAAGAGGTAAATAAAGATAGAATTCGTCCCTACCACGGAAAATACCCGCAACCATTTTTTGTGGTTTCCCTTTACATCGATCCACCAATAGAAAAGGGCGAGGGCCAGGATCGCCCACCCACCGGAGGCAAGGGTAAAGGAAGAAGTGGCGATTCTTTTTACGATGGGGGTTATATTAAAAAAATCCAGCGCATATCCCGCGAGTAGCAACACCGCCCCCCAAAGCAAAAAGGGTTTTATTTTATCCGAGGTTGCCCGGCCCGACAATAGTATTTGCCCGCAGACGACCCCCCAGATGGTATGTGCAGCCGTGGGAATAAAATTAACCGTCACCCAATACCCGTCATTTAACTTGCCCATGAGGACCATATCCATAAACGAGCCAAAACTCTCCCCCTTATTGAAGGGATCTGATGGGTCATAGGCCCTGTAAAGTACTTCTGTCAACACCAACAATCCAATTGATACCCCAATTTGGGTTCTATGGGGCAGATGCATTAGGGCATAGGCTATGAGGATGGTAAATGCCAATTGCACCAATACGTTCCACAACTCCCATACAAGGGCGTGGCTATAAACACAGTGAAGTAAAACACCAAACGTAAAAAGTAGAAGACATCGTATAAGGATGTGCCTGGTAGCTGCCTGCCTGGTACCCGTAGCCAATCGTTTCCGCAAGGAAAAGGGCATGGCCACCCCGACGATAAACATAAAAAATGGCTGTATGAGATCCCAGAATCGTAGCCCGTTCCAGGGATGATGATGTAATTGCTGTCCCAGCTTGGAAAGGAAACTGTGCTCCTTAACCAACTCCGAAAAATTATGGTGAAATCCGGCCGCCTCCGCTACCAGGAAGAACATGGTGAGTCCACGAAAGACATCGAGGGAAAATAGCCGTTTGGAAACATTGCCCGCTGTTTGCGTCATCCTGAATCCTGGTTTCGTTATTCATTTTGAAGGTACGCATTAAATTGATAATTGAGAAGCCGGGAATTGATCTTCATGGATACAAAAAATACCGCTTGACAATGGGATTCCCGCTATCAAATTGTATTATTGCCGTTGCGTTCCGTATTTCCACGGGATTCTCTTGGTAGTATATGAAGATGTATCTACCTTGGCGTCCTCACCCGCGAATTGCCCGCGGCAGGACGGCAGTACTATTTTCATTTATGGAATTATTTGAACCCGAGCTAGTCATTGAATCCCCCGGCCGAATTAATCTTATCGGGGAGCATACGGATTATAATATGGGGTATGTACTGCCCACCGCCATTGATAAAAAAATTACATTTAAGTTTCGTAAAAACGGGACCTCAGGCAGCTGTCATGTTCATAGTCTTGACTATGATACGGGATTTAGTCTGGACCTGAAGGCAATTGCACCCAGTAAAACCGAATGGGAAAATTATATCCTTGGGGTCTTAAACGAAATTTCAAAGCGAACGGATAAGGTCAAAGGATTTGACTGCCTGGTGGAAAGTACCGTACCCACGGGTTCCGGGGTAAGTTCTTCAGCGGCATTGGAATGCGGGCTGGCTTTCGGGTTAAACCAGCTCTTCCACTTAGGGCTTACCAATCAGGAGATCGTGGAGTTGTCTCAAAAAGCGGAACACACCTACGTGGGTACCCTGTGCGGCATTATGGACCAGTTTGCCTCCGTGATGAGCAGGGAGGATCACGTAATATTACTCGACTGCCGGAGCCTGGAGTATTCTTATATACCCATTGAAATACATCCTTATAAAATCATCCTGCTCAATACCCATGTATCCCACAACCTTGCCACCAGCGGGTACAATACCCGTAAAAAAGAATGCGAGGGCGGGGTGACCGTACTCCAAAAAAAATATCCGGAAGTCAGCACTTTGAGGGATGCCACTTTAGAGATGCTGGAAGCATGCACGAGAGACATGGACGGGGTGGTCTATAACCGCTGCAGATTTATCATTGAGGAAAACCAACGGGTGCTGGAGGTAGCCAGGGCCCTTAAAAATAATGATCTGGCTACGGTAGGCAGATTGCTGTACGAGGGCCATACAGGACTTAGTGAACTCTATGAAATAAGCTGCCCCGAGTCTGATTTTCTGGTAAATTTTTCCAGGGGTATCCCCCAGGTACTGGGCGCTCGCCAGATGGGCGGGGGATTTGGAGGATGCACCATCAATCTCGTGCATGAAGATGCCGTAGACGATTATGTCCGGGCCATTTCCAAGGTCTACCTCGATGAATTCGGTATCCACCTGACCGCTTTTGAGGGGCTGCCGGGCAGGGGCACGGCGATTGTTTAGCAGCATTTTATTGATTGGCAACTACCCTTGTTCCCAAATATTTGGCAGTAAAGGTGCAGGTTTGAGATATGAGTTGCGAAGTACGAAGCATAAAACTTAATCTTTCCTGCCACCAATTACCCGGGCAATTAAATTACGGGTAGCAGACCATTGGCATAGTGTTTGAATTAAAAACCGGGAGATTCCCTTCCGATGATCACAGGCTCATATTTCTGACTCCCGGCCTGTGCATCCGGCATTATAATTTGTCCTTCCACACTCCAATTTGTACATTCACCACAACTTTCGGCACCTTCACATCATTTCTTTTTAATTCGCAACAGGTTGACATACATTTATACTATAGTTAAATAAAAAGTAAATTTTTTCATTTTCATATAGTGTTCTCGTAAAAGAGCCCTGATCGTAAAGACGGGGCTCTTTTTGGTTGATGGTGTAAGGTAAACGAACGAAGAGCGAAGAGCGGGCCCGGTAATTCAGGTTGCCTCCCAGTGAGTCTCTTGCCTCCTGCTTACGGATGATTGACCTCCGCGCCTACCGGCCGTCCATCGTCTTTAGTTTTCAGTTTTTGTCCATTGTCCCGGTTTCTTGGTAAAAAGTCTTACCCTGTATTTTATATTATCGGCAATTGACTTGCATTTCTATCGTAAAATCTGAACCTTTATGACGAACCATAAAGATCACTTACATGTCCTATATAAAAACTTCGTTAATACGGAATGGACCAATCATTGGGATGGTACTGTTATTTGTCCTGTTTTTTGCGGCATGCGGTGAAAAGAGGCCCGATAATAAAATGGATGAAACCGTTGTCCCCGAAGATAGCGGTGGTGGATTTGAACCGATCTTTGATGGCACATCTTTAGCAGGCTGGGAAGGGGATACAACCTATTGGCGCGTGGAAAATGGCAGCATTGTTGGTGAAATAACGCCGGAAACCCTCCTCAGGGCCAATACCTTTATCATTTGGAAGGAGGCGCAGCCCGGGGATTTTGAGCTGAAAACGGAGTTCCGGATCTCAGAACACGGGAACAGTGGTATTAACTACCGGAGTGAAAGGTTAGATACAATTCCTTTTGCATTGCGGGGTTATCAGGCTGATATTGATGGTCAGCGACGCTATACCGGGCAAAATTATGAGGAGCGCAAGCGAACTACGCTCGCCTACCGGGGAGAACAGGTGGTGGTCTTATCTCAGAAGAACCCGGGCGATTCCGGGTCGTTAAGGGCCAATGTCAAAAACAATGCCTGGCAAAGCCGGGAGGTCACGGGTTCCCTGGGGCATCCTGATTCGCTCAAAGCAAAGATCAGCAGCGACTGGAACGAATGCCATTTGATCGTCAATGGGCACAGGATGCAGCATTATGTAAATGGGGTTTTAATGAGTGATGTTACAGACAACGATTCTATCAACCGCAGGGCGTCGGGAATGCTTGGCGTACAGGTGCACGTTGGGCCGCCGATGAAAGTGGAATTCAGGAATATCAGATTAAAGCAACGCTAGAAAATTCGTCGCAGAACTTGTATACTTGTGTAGCATTGATCTCTATATACTGATAACTGTTCTCTCAATGCTAACCGCAATGTTCGCAAGGAAATCGCAAAGGACGCCAGGAAATTATTGTGAATCATTCATCTCTGTTTAATGTTTATTATCCTCTGAAGCCTTTCAGCCTTCGTAGCCAAGCTACTTTGGCGAAGTAGGCTGGCGTAGGAGGGAATGCTTACTATCCTCGGAATCCGCCCATTGGCGGAGAAGGAGGGACTGTCGACTTCTTGCCATCTTCTTTTCGTTGCAACAACCTTGTGCTCGTCTTCATCTCTGCATACCGGGGATCCTGGATATAATCCTGTTTTTGCATTTTAACCACTTCTATGCTTAAAAACCCAAACTCACTGACCACCTTCCCGTAAAACCGGTAGATACCCTTACCCCTGAAATAATACCTGGCAGCCACTGGCGGGAAGAGGACCGTATCGAACACCTCCCCCTGCTGGTCCACGAGGGTAGCGAAATGCATAAGATTTCCCGTATGGGTATTGGTATTCTTTACGTTGACCAGGTAGCCATAAAGGTCTATATGTTTGTTCAGGTAATTTTCCAGGTCCTTGCTGCCGTTGTCATTAACAGGAGGTGTTGCCAGCAGTTCAAAGGGGCTGCAGAGGCAAAAGCCCAGCAACTCAAGTTGGGTAAAGGCCATTTCCAGGTCAGTGGTGTGGAGTTTGGGAATCTCAAAATTCCTGTGTGTCGGGGGAAACAGCTTGGGGTGGTCCACCGCGGAACCCCTGGAAAGGTACAGATGGGCCTGCCACAGCAATTCGTGTTTGTTGATCCCGGTAAAGCGGAAGGCATCTATCCGGATCAGGATACTTACCTGTTCAATGGAAATAAGCACCCTGTCCAGAAAATTGGGCAGGGACGTAAATGGCCCGTTTTGTAACCGCTCCTTTAATATCCGCTCCATCACCCTGGCCTCCAACTCCTTCAGATACATATACCCCAGGTAGATATCGGTCCCATAAATGCAGTTTACCGCTACGCTCCGGTTGATACAGGGGGCATTGATGGTAGCGCCCAGCATCCTGGCCTCGTGCACGTAAAATTCGGACCGGTAAAAACCACCGCCATTATTGAGCACCGCCACCATATATTCGAGAGGATGGTAGGCCCGCAAAAAAAGGCTTTGATAACTTTCTACTGCATAAGAGGCGGAATGCCCCTTGGCAAAGGCATAACCGGCAAAACTGGCGACCTGGTTCCAGATCTCAAAAATGAGTTTTTCATCGAAGCCTTTCTTGCGGCAATTGTCTATGAATTTGTCCTGCACCTTTTGGAACTCCTGGCGGGAACGGAATTTCCCGCTCATTCCTCTTCGCAGCACATCGGCCTCTCCCAGGGTAAGATCGGCAAAATAGTGGGCCACTTTGATCACATCTTCCTGATAGACCATAATTCCATAGGTGTCCGGCATAATATCCAGCATCACCGGATGGGCCTCTTTTTCCGCCCTCCCCTTATTCCTGTGGCGGAGAATATATTCCCGCATCATGCCACTCTTTGCCACGCCCGGGCGGATGATGGAACTGGCCGCTACCAATCCCAGGTAATTGTCTACCTCCAGTTTCCGCAACAGCATACGCATGGCGGGTGATTCCACATAAAAGCACCCCATACACTGCGCGGTTTTGATCATCCCGTTGATCCGGGGATCTTTTTTAAATGTCCTGATATCATGAATATCGATTTTCGAAAAGGCAGCGGGGTCATTATGTTCCAAAATCTGCAGTGTTTCCTTGATCTTGGCAAGTCCGCGCTGCCCCAGGATATCAAATTTATAGAGTCCCACATCCTCAGCAATCACCATATCGAACATGGTGGTGGCAAAGCCTTTGGGTGGCAAATGAGTGGCCGAAAAGTGATGCAGGGGCTTGTCGGCGATCAGGATACCGCCGGCATGGACGCTGAGGTAATTGGGCATGTTCCGGATCAGCTGCCCGTATTTCAGGACCAGGCGTGAAACCTCATCCAACTCTGAAAGCCGGTAACGGCCTTCGGATAGAAAATCGATCTCTGCTTTCGGCAGCCCG
>DATGCB010000524.1:0-5068 GCA_035312365.1 Eudoraea sp.
AATAAGTACATTATCGATCTCTAATCCCACCAGGGCAGCCAAAACGTGTTCAGAGGTCTGGATCTTCACCCCTCTTTTCTCCAGGTTAGTACCCCGTTGGGTATTGATGACAAAACTCACATCCGCCTCTATAACAGGTTCGCCTTCCAAATCCACTCGCTTGAAAGCATATCCGTGATTTTCTGGGGCTGGAACGAACTTCATGGTTACATTTTCCCCGGTGTGCAGCCCAACGCCGGTAAGGGTAACCTCCTTGGCTATGGTTCTTTGCTTTATTTTCGAACTACTCAGCGTCATCTTTTTTTTCCAATTTATCGAGTCTACTCACGATTTTCGGTAAATTTTTAAAATGAACATAGGATTTATTGTAATCGCCATAGTTTAATGCAGGGGAACCCTGCAGGACTTCATCATCTTTGACATTTCTTCCTATCCCTGATTGCGCCTGTATTTTTACGCGATCCCCTATGATGATGTGACCCACAATACCCACTTGTCCGCCTATCATGCATTTTTTGCCAATTTTTGCAGAGCCGGCTATCCCCGTTTGGGCTGCGATCACCGTGTGTTCCCCAATCTCCACATTATGTGCAATTTGTATTTGGTTGTCGAGCTTTACCCCTTTGCGAAGGATGGTTGAACCCAGGGTAGCCCGGTCTATGGTAGTCCCCGCCCCGACGTCAACATTGTCTTCCAGAATTACGTTACCGGTCTGAGGTATTTTACTGAATTCCCCATTGGTGGTAGGTGAAAACCCAAAACCATCCGCCCCAATAATAGCTCCGCTATGTATGACGCAGCCATTCCCAATCACAGATTCAGAATAGATTTTAGCCCCGGCAAATATGACGACATTGTCGCCCACTGACACATTATCGCCAACATACACATTTGGATAAATCTTTACATTTTTGCCAATGACCACATTGTTGCCAATATAGGAGAAAGCTCCCATATAAAAATCCTGCCCGTATGTAGCAGATTCTGATAAGTAAACAGGAGATTCAATTCCCACTTTGCTATTTGTAACCTGATTGTAATATTCCAATAACTTCGAAAAAGACGAGTAAGCGTCATCCACCTTTATGAGTGTGGTGGAAAGCCTTTGTTCGGGTACAAAGTCCCTGTTTACGATAGTGATAGAGGCTTCAGTACTATAGATAAAAGGAGTGTATTTAGGGTTGGCCAAAAAAGTGACGGATCCCTTTTCCCCCTCTTCAATTTTTGCCAGTTTGTGTACGGCAATCTCGGGATTCCCTTCTACTTCCCCCTCTAAAATACCGGCAATCTGACTTGCTGTAAATTCCAATAGTTAAATATTAGTCCGAATATCGAATGATGGACACAAAAGTAAGAAAAATTACGAAACGCTTTCCTTTGGATAACACATATAATACTTCGTTACTGTTTTGGTCAGCGCCTTTAAATTTAGTTGGTCCGACGCACGTGCAACATCCAAGGTTTTTTGGTTGTTCCTAAGGATATTGATATTCTGTACCAACGGGTCATAGGCCTTGTTTTCAATACTGCCTGAAAAGACAAAATACCCGGTTTCCTCATCGGTAAGTCCGTGTTTGGATTTGTATCGTTCAAATTGTGTATGGAGCTTTGCCTGATTTATTGGTTTGTCCTTTAATTTGATATGTAACAGCCACCGGTTCAATATCATCTTACATAATTCTGACAATACAAAATCATCATGGTGTTGCCAGCGTTTGATCGCAGAGAGAATATCCACGTCGTCTAACTGGGCAAATAGCTTTAATACGCCCTCGTCAAAACCGGAAGGTCTTATGTTGTTTTCAATAAAAAACAATAAGGGTTTGCTTCCGGGTAACTGCATCCCTTTTCCATGAAGTTCCTTTGCCCGTTGCAGCGTTTTTATTATTAGTTGCTCAGCTACGAGGCCGGTTTTATGCAGATACACCTGCCAGTACATAAACCTTCGGGCCATTAAAAACTTTTCCACAGAATAGATCCCTTTTTCTTCTACTACCAGGTCCCCGTCCACTACATTCAACATCGTAATCAGTCGCTCCGCATTGATATTCCCCTCCGCGACCCCTGTATAAAAACTATCGCGTTTCAAATAATCTAACCGGTCCATGTCCAGTTGGCTCGAAACAAGTTGATTCATGAATTTCTTGGGATAGGAACCTTTGAATATTTCGATGGCCAGCGTTAAACTTCCGTTAAACTTATCATTGAGAATTTCCATAAAATGCCCCGAAATGGTCTCATGGGAAATACCTTCCACAAGGCTGTTTTCCATTGCGTGGGAGAAAGGGCCGTGCCCTATATCGTGTAGTAAAATAGCACATAAAAGTCCATTTGCTTCTTCCTCCGTAATGTCAACATTCTTAAAACGAAGCACTTGAATGGCCTGCTGCATCAGATGCATGCTGCCAAGGGCGTGGTGAAATCTGGTATGATGTGCCCCGGGATATACGAGGTAGGAAAGACCCATTTGTGAAATCCTGCGAAGTCGCTGGAAATACGGATGGGCTATAACATCAAAAATAAGCGTATTGGGTATTCTAATAAATCCGTAAATTGGATCATTGAAAATTTTAAGCTTCTTTGATTGCTTCAAAATCAGATGTGTTTATTACCAATTTATAAACCAAAGTTATGCAATAGAATTGAGACCCTGAACCCGGGTAAATTGCTAAACCCGGGAGGTTCCCATGAACGACCAGGTATCTTGCTGACTTTTACAACAATGCATGCGAATGACCGATATTAAGATCCTGTGGGTCGATGATGAAATCGATTTACTCAAACCGCATCTCCTCTTCCTGGAAGCAAAAAATTATAATGTAGTTACCTGCAGAAGCGGACAGGATGCCCTTGAAGAAATTGGCAATACCCGCTTTGACATCGTTTTTCTCGATGAAAATATGCCGGGGATCACGGGATTGGAAACCCTGGCCGAGATCAAGGGTATAGATGCCACCCTCCCTGTTGTAATGATCACCAAAAGCGAAGAGGAATACATCATGGAAGAAGCGATCGGATCAAAGATCGCAGATTACCTGATAAAACCGGTCAACCCCAACCAGATCCTGCTCTCCCTCAAGAAAAACCTGGACCATTCCAGACTCGTTTCAGAAAAGACCACCAGTAATTATCAGCAGGAATTCCGTAAGATCTCCATGGACCTTTCCATGGTTAACTCCTGTCATGAATGGGCCGACCTATATAAAAAGCTGATCTACTGGGAATTACAGCTTGAAGAAATAGAAGACTCCGGTATGTTCGAGATTTTAGAGTCGCAAAAAGTGGAGGCGAACAACCAGTTTGGGAAGTTTGTTGAAAAAAATTACGCCCATTGGTTGAAAGATTCTGAAGGTCCCGTGATGTCACATACCCTTTTCAGGGAGTTGATCCAGCCCGAGATCAAAGTGAAACCTACCTTGCTGGTAGTTATAGACAACCTGAGGTACGACCAGTGGCTGGCATTTGAAGATGTCTTAAGCCCTTTTTATAAAAAGAGCAGGGAAACCACCTATTTCAGTATTCTGCCAACCGCCACCCAATATGCCCGAAATGCAATTTTCTCAGGCCTCACACCGCTCGATATGGAGCGGAAATACCCCGAATGGTGGAAGAATGATACAGATGAAGGAGGCAAAAACCTCTTCGAGCACAAATTCCTTGGGGCCCAGCTAAAAAGACTCGGTCTTGACCTGAAATGGGAATACCATAAGATCAGCAGTTTAAAACAAGGGAGGCATTTATCCCAAAATTTTAAATCTCAAAAAGACAATGACCTCACGGTGATCGTCTACAATTTTGTGGATATGCTGTCACACGCCAAAACCGAAATGGAAGTAATCAAGGAATTGGCTTCTAACGACAAGGCTTATCGCTCCCTGACCAAAAGCTGGTTTAAGAACTCCCCCCTGCTTGAAATCATTCAACAGGCGCAGCAAATGGGTCAGCAGTTGATCCTGACCACAGATCACGGGACCATTAACGTAAAGCAGCCTTCCAGGGTTATAGGAGATAAGGAGACCAGTCTGAACCTGCGTTATAAAACAGGACGCAGCCTCACCTATGAGGAGAAAGACGTCCTCGAGGCCAAGGTACCCGCGGACCTGTTTCTACCGACGATCAATATGAGCAGCTCTTATATTTTTGCCAAGAATGACCTTTTCTTTGCTTACCCGAATAATTACAACCACTATGTGAGTTATTACCGGAATAGTTATCAACACGGGGGTGTTTCCTTAGAGGAAATGATCATTCCGTTTGTAGTCCTTGAGGCCCGCTAATCCTTTAGTTCCATGGAATTCAGATTTTCAGAAGCTCAGCTGCCCGGAATTGCACAGAAAATAATAGCGTCCTGCCCGGCTAAGATCCTATGCCTGTTTGGCGAGATGGGCTCCGGCAAGACCACCCTGATCAAGGCACTTGTCAAAGCGCTCGGAGGCGGTGAAGGTGCCAACAGCCCCACTTTTGGGCTGGTCAATGAATACCACACAGTGGACGGAGCACTGCTGGCGTATCATTTCGATTTTTACCGTATAGAAGATGAATCGGAGGCCCTTGATCTTGGGTTGGAAGACTATTTGAGCCAGGATGTCTGGATATTTATGGAATGGCCCGAAAAGGTGGCTTCCTTATTGCCGGGAGATCGGGTTGAATTGTATATTCGTGTTGTGGATAAAATGACCCGCGAAGTTAAAATCGATTCTTTTCGAGCCCATAAAATTACCGGATTTGCCGGTTGACCTTTACCATAACTGCTCATGGAATCCACAGAATTCAAACTTTCGGAAAAAGGGATCAAAGCTTCTGAATATCAGATGCTTCGCAATACGACAGACTGGCCTGCTTTTAATATTCAGGCTGTTGAGGGGGCCCTTGAAAAGGACCTTTTTTCGGTCTGTGTTACTCACAAAGGACAAGTTGTTGGAATGGGCAGGATCATAGGTGACGGGGTGCTGTACTTTTACATACAGGATGTCATTGTCCTGCCCGCATACAGAGGTAAAGGGGTTGGGGATCTTATAATGCGATCCCTGGAGGGTTTTATTCACAGGAATGGCCGTGTGGGCTCTTT
>DATGCB010000525.1:0-9267 GCA_035312365.1 Eudoraea sp.
GTTATTTTTTGATCCTTCACTTCGTTTTGCATATTGGTCAGAACCCGTTTGCGCACATTGTCATGGGCTACAATGGCAGTAAGGTCGGTATTGAATTTGGCATTACCTCCCGTATGATCCCCGTGCATATGGGTGTTGAACAAAAAGGCAATCGGCTTGTTTGTCAGCCTGGCAATGCTGGCTTTAATTTGCTCACTCAAACGATCAAATTGATCGTCGATCATGAAAACATGTTTTTCTCCCACATAGATGCCAATATTGCCCCCCTCTCCCGTAAGCATATAAACATCTGCGGATAGTGTGTCGATCGTAATGTTCACTTCATCTTCCTGCCCCCTTGTGGAGCCTGAACAGATGAGACATATAAAGAGCGAAGTAAAAAAGATGAGTTTATTCATTTTGTCAGGGTTTATGTGAATCTGTTGGATATCCATTTAAAGATAGCACAAACCGGGCTATTTCGTTGCAAAAAAACAGGAGGCAATGTATCTTTGGGGCTTTACATTTTTTAAGAATGAAGACTGCAGTCGGGACGGCAAAGAATACCACATGGACCCTCATCTTTGTCGATTTTAAGGAGATTACCAAGGCACGACTGGCTATGAGCGTTGTTTTTTCTTCAATTGCCGGATATTTACTTGGAGCCGCTCAAATAGAAATTACCGCGCTGCTTCTTTTGGCTTTCGGGGGATATTGTATGGTTGGAGCTTCAAATGCCTTTAACCAGGTTATTGAGCGGGATCTGGATGCGCTTATGAACCGGACAAGAAACCGGCCTATTCCTGCCGGGCGCATGAGCGTCAATACGGCAATGGCCATTGCCGTCATAATGACTGTTCTTGGGGTGGTAACGCTTTATATACTGAATCCCAAGACCGCCATGTTCGGGGCTATTTCCATTTTTTTATATACCAGTGTATATACGCCGCTTAAAACAAAAACCCCCTTGTCTGTTTTTGTGGGCGCCTTTCCGGGCGCCATTCCTTTCATGTTGGGTTGGGTAGCGGCCACCAACGATTTTGGCATAGAGCCGGGCACCTTGTTCATGATCCAGTTTTTTTGGCAATTTCCGCATTTCTGGGCCCTGGGATGGATGCTGGACGAGGATTATAAAAGGGGAGGTTTTAAAATGCTGCCCACCGGTAAAAAAGATAAGGGCACAGCCCTTCTGATTATAATGTATACCATATGGATGATCATAATATCTGTAATTCCGGTTTTTGGGATTACAGGGAACCTGCATTTGTCCATACCGGCCGCTGTAGTCATTTTTATGATGGGAGCGATGATGTTGTTCTTCGCGGTCCGCCTCTTCGAAAAAAGGGATAATGCAACGGCTAAAAAATTGATGCTGGCGAGTGTCAGCTACATAACGTTGATGCAGATGGTGTATGTTGCGGATAAATTTTTATAGGTGTTATGGATTTAACTCAGGGAACGGAACAGGAAAAAAGGGCGAGGGCAAAAAAGATGATGCTCTGGTTTGGGATTATAAGTCTCCTTATGGGCTTTGCCGGGTGGACCAGTGCCTATATAGTGAGCAGTTCCAGGGAGGACTGGTTAAGAGACTTTACATTACCGTCCGCCTTCTTTGTAAGTACCTCAGTCATCGTCCTGAGCAGTATCTCGTACCAGTTGGCCAGGAAATCTATTGGAAAAGATAAGAATAAAGCGGCCGCTTTATGGCTGCTGATCACCCTGGTCCTGGGGCTGACGTTTATTGTGCTACAATTCAGGGGTTTTTCTCAGATGATCGGTGAAGGGTATTATTTTACGGGTCCCACCAGCAGTATTACCATGTCGTATATTTTTCTGATCGCGGTGGTCCACATTCTTCATGTGGTCGCAGGGCTCATTTCGTTACTGGTGGTATTATACAATCATTTGCACAATAAGTATAGTGCCGACAATATGTTGGGTGTAGAATTGGGGGTAACGTTCTGGCATTTCCTGGACCTGCTTTGGGTCTATTTGATGCTATTCTTTTATTTCTACAGATAATAGTTGTGAATAATGGCTTAGGGATCGCAGGATCATCCAGTTTGATTGTTCCCCCGCGACCCCTTTTTTTTGGGCATTTCAGGAGATACCCATTGTTTGACAAGTGTGAATTATCAGGTTAATATGATATCCTTCAAGGGATACCAATAATAATATCAATTATACATAGTATCTATTTCGTTTCGAAACAAAAAAATGTAAATTTGCCAATATCATATTAATTCGACAATTATTATATGGATTCTACGGTTACAGCGGTTACGGAAGAAAACGTATGGGGTGGTGGAAACAGACCCTTAGGCGCAAGTTACGGGAAACTCATGATGTGGTTTTTCCTGGTGTCGGATGCCCTGACATTCTCGGGATTTTTGGCTTCCTATGGATTTTCCAGATTTAAATTTATTGAGACCTGGCCCATTGCCGATCAGGTATTTACGCACGTACCCTTTTTTCACGGGAATTTCCCCATGTACTATGTCGCCTTTATGACCTTTATTCTGATCATGTCCTCGGTAACCATGGTACTGGCCGTAGACGCCGGTCATAGATTGCAAAAGACCAGGGTTATCTGGTACCTGTTTCTAACCATAATAGGAGGGGCCATATTTGTGGGCTCACAGGCCTGGGAATGGGCAACATTTATCCGGGGGGATTACGGTGCCGTTGAGACGAAAGGCGGCAGGATTCTACAATTTGTGAAAGCCGATACCGGGGAAAGAGCTGCCCTGGCAGATTTTGCCAGAACCATTCCCGATGAGCGGGTGGCCCATGAAAAGAGGAATGGTGTATGGTTCTATGAAGGGGAATCCCTACCCAGCTACTCCCTGAATGAAGTAAAGGAAGGACTGAAGGCCAATCCAAATATTATAATTCAGACAGAGACCATTACAGATGATCATAAAAAAACATTGCTGACAAGGGAAGAATCACTTCAGAAAATTAAAGATGGCGCATTGGTCGTGGAAGGTGCCAATCTTATCAGAAATGAATACGGAAGCCGTTTGTTTGCGGATTTCTTCTTCTTTATCACAGGGTTTCACGGATTTCACGTTTTTTCAGGGGTTATCATTAATATCATTATTTTCTTTAATGTAATTCTGGGGACCTACGAGAGGCGGGGTCACTATGAAATGGTAGAGAAAGTTGGCTTGTATTGGCACTTTGTGGATTTGGTATGGGTCTTTGTATTTACCTTCTTTTATTTGGTATAATTCGCTGTTTAAATTCACTTCCCGAAATGTGGAAGACCGTATATTAAGACTGATAAATTATTAAAATGGCACACGCACATAAACTTGAAATTTTCAGAGGACTTCTAAAATTTAAGTCGAACACCCAGAAAATTTGGGGGGTACTTGTTTTTCTTACCATTGTTACCACGGTAGAAGTTGCATTCGGGATCACCAAACCTACCGTTCTTACGCATAATACCTTTTTGGGAATGAAGATATTAAACTGGATATTCATCATTCTTACATTAGTCAAGGCCTATTATATTTCATGGGACTTTATGCATCTCCGGGACGAGAGGAGTGCACTGAGGAGAGCCATCGTATGGACGCCTATTTTTTTGGTCGCCTATCTGGTCTTCATCTTATTGTTCGAAGCAGATTATATTTACAACGTCTTCAAGGATGGCTTTGTGCAATGGAATTTCTAAGACGCAATTAACAGATTTAAGAGGCGGTATAACAACCGTCTTTTTTATTTTTGCACAACAGTTTCAGTGCCGTTGAACTTTACGTGACTTGTTTATGGCCTCGTCCAGTTCACGAATTTTGATGAGTTGTAGTCCAAATATTCCGGACAAATGAAAAAAACAGCAGTCCTTATTATCCTGTTTATCCTCCCTATTGTGGCCTACCTTTTTTTTGCTTCAGGCGTTACCAATTTTGGCAGGCTTCCGGTCCTGACCACCGGAGTAGCTGATATAGGGATTATTGCACCTGCCGAAACGCTGAAAGGAAAGATTACGATTCTTGGCTTTTTGGGAAATGATGTGGAACTGAAAAAGGGCAACGCGTTTAATCTCAATCAAAAGATCTACAAGCGGTTTTATGAATTTCACGACTTTCAGATGGTTATGTTGATGCCGGCAGGTACTGAAGCTAAAGTGGAGGAATTGAAGAAGGAATTGGGGAATTTGGTGGATATTAGAAATTGGAATTTTTTGTTTGCCGAACCGGAGCAGCTCCATTTAATATTTGATTCCTTAAAGACCAACCTCTCTTTGGATGACCAGCTCAGCACGCCCTTTGTATTTATTATTGATAAGGAGGGAAACCTCAGGGGACGGAATGACGATGAGGATCAGGGTATAAAATATGGGTTCAATACCACATCGGTGGCCGACCTGAATAATAAAATGGAAGATGATGTAAAGATTATTTTGGCGGAATACCGGCTGGCCTTGAAGAAAAATAATGCGGAAAGGTTGAAATAGGCTTTTGTTCGCAAAACAGGCAACCATGGGAGGGATCAGATTTTAGGCAGATGTAATGAACAGAAATAAATATACATACGTTTGGGTGTCACTGGTCGTATTGGTCTTTGGGATTATTTTTATCCCAAGGATTGTTGATCGGATCAGGGAAGGTAATGTCGTGCTTAGCGACAGGATGAATGTGCAAAACAATGAAGGTGAACTTGTTTTTATTAGCCTTAATGGTGAAAAGAGAAAGGTACCTCCCTTTGCTTTAATAAATCAGGACAGCCTGCTTATTACCAACAGGGATTATCTGGGCAAAGTCTATGTCGTGGAATTTTTTTTTACGAGTTGTCCGTCAATCTGCCCGGTAATGAGCAAAAACCTTGTGGAAATACAGGAAGAATTTACCGAATTTGAAAATTTTGGGATAGCCTCTATTTCGATCAATCCCGAATATGACACTCCCATCGTTTTAAAAGCATACGCGGAAAAATATGGCATTGCGGATTTAGACTGGCATTTGCTCACCGGGGCCAGGGACAGTATTTATAAGCTGGCCAACAGGGGATTCAATATTTATGCAGCCGAGGCTCCGGATGTAGCCGGCGGATTTGAACATTCTGGCTTGTTTGCCCTGGTGGACAAGAATGGCTTTATCCGTTCAAGGATTGATGGTTATGGTAATCCCATTGTCTATTACAGGGGTGCCATTACAACGGCCCAGGGACAAAACGATGAAGGGGAAAAAGAGCAGATTACGATATTAAAGGAAGACATCAAAAAATTGTTGGATGAATAAAGCGGAAGTGCTCTCTAAAAAAGAGCGAGGCTTTAACAGGATGATCACCGTGGTGTCCGTAGTTATTCCCCTGGTGGTTGCATTATTGTTCGGGGTAAAGATCCCAAATACCGAACCCTTGCGAATTTTACCCCCTGTTTACGCCTCGATAAACGGACTGACGGCTGTCCTGTTGGTGATTGCTTTTTGGGCCATACGAAATGGTAAAAGAAGGATGCACCAAATGATAATGACTACGTGCATAGCACTGTCACTATTGTTCCTCTTCATGTATGTGGCTTATCATATGACCTCAGAATCGACTGCCTATGGAGGGGAAGGCATCATAAAATACGTCTATTATGGCATTTTAATATCCCATGTTCTATTATCAATAATTATTGTACCTCTGGTACTCAAAACATATGCAAGGGCGTATTTAAAAAGATTTGAAGCGCATAGGAAACTGGCCAGAATTGCCTTCCCAATTTGGTTGTATGTGGCGGTTTCCGGAGTGATTGTTTATCTGATGATTTCGCCTTACTATGCGCAGTAAAGAATGGTCATCCGGCCTACTCAATATCGGTCGGGCGAAGGGTGTCTCGATTTTTTTACAATAAAGTTGAATATATATTCTGATGAAACCAAAGTTGATAGTCATCATAGTGTTCCTTATACTGCTGCCGCAGCTATCAGAGGCTCAGTGTGCCATGTGCCGTGCAGTTCTGGAGAGTGAGCAAAATACTTCCGTGGCGGAAGGCATCAATAACGGAATCGTCTACCTGATGGCTGTTCCGTACATCCTGATCGCCGGATTATTCTACTTTATCTACCGGAATTCGAAATCCTGATACATCGTCCTTCAGATTTAACACAATTTTGGACTCAATACTGTAACAAAACTGTTTGAGGACAGTCTTATTGTAGTACGTGGCTTATATCGTCAATCATTAAACACCGACCTCATGTTCGACATTGAAAGATGGCAGGAGATTTTTGACACCATCCGAAAGAACAAATTACGGACTTTCCTTACGGGCCTTTCAGTGGCTTCCGGCATTTTTATTCTTGTAATTTTATTAGGTTTCGGGCAGGGGATGCAAAATGGCATTGCCTACGAATTTGAACAGGATGCATCCACCAGCGTATGGGTATGGCCGGGCGTTACATCCAAAGAATTTAAAGGGCTCAATCCGGGAAGACCAATTCAACTCAACAACGAGAATTATGAAACCACCGCCGCGCTCTTTCATGACGTTATAGAAAACAAATCGCCCAGGATATTCGTCAGGGACATTAGTGTGAATTATGGGAAAGAGGCTTTGGTCTATGGGGTCCAGGGCGTTTCCTATCAATTTCAGTTCATCGAAAATGCGGCGATGCACGAAGGCCGTTTTATAAATTTACAAGACGAACTCAACACAGCAAAGGTGGTGGTCATCGGCAATAAAATAAAGCGAGATGTGTTTGCGGATGTCCACACCCCAATCGGGGAATTTATAGATATCTCCGGGATTCCTTTTAAAATTATCGGTGTTTTCGGGGAACGCGAAGAGCGGGAGGAGGAACGTATCTATATCCCCATCACTACGGCACAACGTGTTTTTAACGGGGGAGACAGGATAAATCATATGTCTTATACCCTGCCTGAGGTAGAAAATTTTGATGAAGCCGTTGTGCAGGCCGTGGCCTTTAAGAACAATTTGAAATCGTACTTGCAGCAGGCACATACCATAGCGCCGGATGATACTAGTGGCGTGGAGGTATGGAGTGCCATGGAAGAGGCTAAACGATACTACAGCCTTACGGGGAACATTAAATTTTTCTTTTGGTTTGTTGGGATATGTACCATTATAGCGGGGGTGGTGGGTGTGAGTAATATTATGCTTATAGTGGTGAAGGAAAGAACCAAGGAGATAGGAATACGAAAAGCCCTTGGAGCTAAACCCTGGTCCATTGTGGGGATGATCCTGCATGAATCGATATTCGTGACGGCCATATCCGGGTTTACCGGCCTGATATTCAGCATGGGACTTTTAGAAATCATTGGCCCGCACATAGAAGTGGATTACATTGTTAATCCGTCCGTGAACTTTAACGTAGCGCTGGCAACGGTTTTTGTCTTGATTTTAGCGGGGACAATAGCCGGATTCTTTCCTGCCTGGAGGGCTGCCCGGATACATGCCATAGAAGCTTTGAGGGATGAATAGGAACTATAATGCCTCGTAGTTTGCAGCTGGGCAGCCCGGCTTTTAGCCGAAGGCTCATTATATTCCCAAAAGTGAATGTTGGATTGACAGTGCAGGGAAATTGCCTTCAGGGGAAGCATTCTGGCTCGGGTTTCCGGCAACCCGGCGCATAAGGTTAAGTCGGCCGGCATTGAAGAGATATTAAGTTATGTTTAACAGGGATCGTTGGAAAGAGATTTTAGAAGTTATGACCGGGAATTGGTTCCGGACGCTCCTGACGGCTTTCGGAGTGTTCTGGGGGATCCTCATTCTCATCATTCTCCTGGCTGCAGGAAAGGGGCTTGAGAACGGCATCAAGGCGGATTTTGGGGATATCGCCACCAACACCATGTTCATGTGGACCCGAAGCACTACTAAAGCCTACAAGGGATTGCCACAGGGGAGAAGCTTTAATTTTAAGATAGAGGACGTACAGACCATAAATGACAATATTCCCAACCTGCGCTTTATTTCTCCCAGAAACCAGTTGGGAGGCTTCAGGGGAAATAACAACGTAACCAGAGGGCTCAAAGTTGGGGCCTACAATGTCTATGGCGACTACCCGGAGATAATCAATCAGGATCCGATGACCATTACTTCCGGCCGTTTTATCAACCAAAATGATATCCGCGAAAGAAGAAAAGTTGCCATCATTGGAAGCGGGGTTAAGAGTGATTTATACGACAAGGATGAAGATGTACAGGGAACTTATATCAAAATACAGGGCGTCAATTTTGCGGTCGTTGGCACCTATAAAAAGAAGAGCAATGACGGTGACGGGGAAGAAGGGCAGAAGCAGATTTTTATCCCTTTCACCACCTTTTCCCAGGCATTTAACAGGGGCAATGAAGTAGGTTGGATGGCGATAACCGCCAATGACGGGAGCTCAATTTCTAATCTTAAGGAGCACATTATTAACGCGATGAAGGAAAAGCACAAAGTACATCCGGAAGACAACAGGGCCATAGGGTTCTTTGACTTATATGAACAATACAACCGGGTGGAGAGCCTATTTGGGGCGATGCGTTTTATTGCCTATTTCGTGGGTATTTTAGTGCTCCTTTCTGGGATCATCGGAGTTAGCAATATCATGCTAATTGTAGTGAAAGAAAGGACCAAGGAAATTGGTATACGCAGGGCACTGGGAGAACCTCCGTGGTCCATTAAGAAACAGATCCTGATGGAATCCATTTTCCTCACCCTGATTTCCGGAATGGGAGGCATCATTTTTGGGGCGCTGTTTATCTATGGGGTAAATGCCCTTTTGGAGGCAAATGGGCCGGTGGATATGTTCCTGAGCCCGAGTGTCAGCCTTGCAGTGGTAAGCGCGGCGCTTTTAATTCTAATGATTTCCGGGCTGCTGGCAGGATTTATTCCGGCACAGAGCGCTATCAATGTGAAACCGATAGATGCCCTTAGAACAGAATAAAATGTAATAAACGGTACAGGGCAAAGGCCGGAGGAATAATTTAAAAGCCGGAGGAATAATTTAAAATTTGCATTAATGATCATCAATCGAAATAAACTGAAATAAAATGAAAAAATCGGTAACCATATTTATCCTGGGGTTCATAATTATCGCGTTTGGCGGTGCTATGTATTATCTCTATCAAAAAAATTCAGAGGATCCCATCGTCTATGAGACGGAGAAACCGTCAAAGAAAACCATCATAAAAAAGGCGGTCGCCACCGGAAGTATACTCCCGTTGGAAGAGGTATTGATAAAACCTAATATTTCCGGGGTGATCCAGGAAGTATATGTGGTAGGGGGCGACTATGTTAAGTCCGGGGACCTGTTGGCGAAGATCAAGGTGGTTCCAAATTTAAATGCC
>DATGCB010000526.1:0-5085 GCA_035312365.1 Eudoraea sp.
TGCTTATTTTAAGGAAAAGGGTATTTTTAATGCTGTGGTTGCCACAAAGTTCAAAGAACACGTCCTTTCAAAAGGCGGTACAGAAAAACCAATGGTGCTTTACAAGCGTTTTAGAGGCAGTGAGCCAAAGATTGAGGCGCTTTTGGAACGGGCCGGATTGATCAAAAAAGCGGGCCAGAACCTTTAACAGCCTGTAAAAACCGGGCGGTGACACTTTCAAGACCTTTTTTGATCGATATGTTCCCCTGAACAAGGAAATCGCTGCTCAATATGCCATCTCCTTTGAAAGCATCCCTGCCCCTTCCTTGCATTTAAATTGCGGAGGGAATACAAATGTCCGGTCTCAAAGATGATCACTGGGGTTTGTTTATAGTAACCAATTGTACCCTGTATACGAGGGTGGAATCCGGGGAAAGAAATTTGGGATAGACTTCCCTTTTGCTTAACCCCGGAGGAATAATTAACTTTCTCACCTCCCCGATCTGCATTCCTTTTACGCCATCCTCGACACCTTGAATGACCTGGTGCCGGCCAAGCACGAACTTGGGTAAATTTACCCCCATGCCCTCTGTCGTAAAAAGTTCTGTCCCATCTGTGTACCCCATTGTTTCATGGATTATGACCTCGTCACCGGTCATTGCGCTTGGACCAGACCCAGGGGTCAGAATTTCATAGCGCAACCCGGAAGCCAGCGTAATTTCCTTCGTATGCGCATTTCCACATCCCAGCCAAAAAGCACAAAGTGAAAATACCGTCATAAAAATAGAAACAGACCACCTTATACTGTGATATTTTCTTATTATATAAGATCCATTCATAAGCAAAAAAGTCGTCTTTTAATTTGAACATCATCTGGTAAATGGGTGGAACATTTCTGCATATACTTCATCGATCCCCGTTCAGTCGCAATAGCGCATCGTAACCGCCCTGCAAGTCTGTCACAAGATACCCCAGGGAATCCAATACTTCGGCTGCCTTTGAACTGCGGCCTCCTTTCTGGCAGTAAACATAGATAGTCCTGTTCTTGGGTATGGTATCGAACTGAGCTGCAAAATCCGGACGAAACCAGTCCACGTTAATGGCATGTTTAAGGTGGCCCCTTGCATATTCTTTCGCTGTCCGCACATCCACCAAAATTGTATTATTAGTATCTTTTTGTGAAAATTCTGTGATAGGTTTTGTCTTTATTTGCGAATAACCAATGTTCATGAAAAACAAGAGCATCAAATACGTGTAACTATTCATTCGTCTTTGGTTTGGATTAAAAATAAACATATTCATCAAATTCCACTACTTTTGATACTGACAAAAAAAAGCATGGCCGCGCACCAATTAAGACCCGAGACATGGGTAGACCTTTATGCTGACTACCTGTTTAATTATGCGGTAGCCAGGGTAAGCGATGTAGAAATTGCAAAGGATCTGGTGCAGGAAACATTTTTTGCGGGTTTGAAATCGGCCAAAAACTACAAGGGTACAGCCGCTGAGAGAACATGGCTCATCGCTATATTAAAGCGAAAGGTAATTGATTATTACCGGAAGATAAATTCCAAAAAAGGAAAGGCCGAAGTTCGCTTATCCTATAGTTCAGGTAGCGACTCTGAAGGAGACTGGCTCGAGGAACAGGTTGCCGACCCATATAGCCTTCTGGAAAACGATGCCTTTGAAAACCAGGAGTTAGGATTAGCAATACAGGACTGCATTTCAAAATTACCCAAAAAACAATCTTTGGTTTTTACCATGAAAACCATTCAGGGTATAAGCACCGAAGATATTTGTAAAGAACTCAATATAAATCCGTCTAATTTGTGGGTAATGGTCCACAGGGCGCGGACAGCTCTCATGGGCTGCCTCAATGAAAATTGGTTTAAAATATGATATCTTGCGAAGAAGCAGCGATAATTTGCAATAAAACCCAGTACAGGGAAGCGTCGTTTATTGAAAAATTAAAACTGCGCTTTCATTTGTTGGTCTGTAAAATTTGTCCGGTTTATGTTAAAAAGAATGCCCAGCTCACGGTTCTTTGTCAGAAGGCGCATTTAAAAAGCCTTTCAGAAAAAGATAAGCGACGGATGAAAGAAAAATTGAACAATAAGTTTTAAAGATACCTTTCCAAACCCCAGACGATACCCCACCATAAAATCGGGATGCCTTCTACCCAAAAAGAAGAAAAGTACTTCGCCTGATTTCTGGTTGTATAATACATTAGGGCTCCTAAAATCAGGAAAAGGACACCTTTGGAAATCAGTTCAACCGGTTGAATATCGTCTTTTAAAAACGTTAAAGCGAAAAACAAAATGCTTGCGAAACCACCAAATATCCTGGTTTTGGTTACCCCATAGCGCTGTGGTATGGTTCGCAATGTTGGTTTATCGTAGGCGAGATCCCGGATCTCAAAGGGTACCATCAGAATAAGGACGAGGAGAAAACGCTGGGCAGCTTCAACATGTGCATCCCATGGCAGATGATGGCCGTTTGCGGCGACCATGGGCAAGATCACCGTGGTGCCCCCCCATACGAATGCCACCAACAAAATTTTCAGGACGCCGAGATTTCTCAGGTTTCTTGCCTGGGGTAATACCGGCAATGCATATAATCCTATAAGGAAAGACAATATCCCAAGCCAGATCCAAACATCCCATGACAAATAATTGGCGTGATATGCTGCAAGACCCGCAACAATAAAGCTAAAAAATTGAATGTAGCGGTGATAGCCACTGGAGACCAGTATATATTTTTCCGCTTCCACCCCGTACTTAATGAAATTATAGCTCGCTATCGTGCCAAAAAACAGGAACAAAATCAGATGCGGATCACTGGTAATATTGAAGAAACTAACCGTTATAAAAATTAAGCTGGCAACGGAGATGGCTACATGAATACTGGCATCCAGGTAAAAATCAAATATTCGGCGGAGCAGCTTCATAAAACAAAAGTAGCCAAACTGTTCATAACCTTCTCATTTGGTGAAAAACTTTAATTTCAGGCTCCTGTAAATTATCTATTTTACCAGAATTAATCCCTAATTTTGTGCACTTTAAATTTAGAATAGGATCAGACTATGAGGACAGATGTGTTTGCTTCACGCCATATCGGCATCAGAGAGAAAGATATCCCGCATATGCTTAAGACCATTGAGGTAACAAGTCTGGAGCAGCTTATTTATGAGACGCTTCCGGATGATATCCGCCTTTCTGAACCGCTGGAATTGGATGAGGCAATGAACGAATATGAATTTTTATCCCATATTTATGCCCTGTCTGAAAAAAATGACGTTTTTAAGTCCTATATAGGTCTTGGGTACCACGAAAGCCTAATGCCTTCGGTAATCAAACGGAACATCATGGAAAATCCGGGTTGGTATACCGCCTACACGCCCTACCAGGCAGAGATTGCCCAGGGCAGGCTCGAAGCCCTCCTGAATTTTCAGACCATGATTTGCGATCTCACCGGAATGGAATTGGCCAATGCCTCCCTTTTGGATGAAAGTTCGGCGGCGGCGGAAGCCATGACCATGCTTTACGAGGTTCGAAGCAGGGATCAAAAGAAAAACGAAGTAAATAAATTCTTTGTATCGGAGGAAGTTCTTCCTCAGACACTTTCATTGCTTAAAACACGCTCACAACCCATAGGCATTGAGCTGGTCGTTGGGGCACATAGCACCTTTGATTTTGATTCCGGGTTCTATGGAGCACTGTTACAGTATCCGGGGAAACACGGCCAGGTTTATGACTATGCAGCATTTGTAGCCAAATCAAGGGAAAAAGACATCAAGGTCGCCGTGGCGGCAGACATACTGAGCCTGGTACTGCTAACGCCTCCCGGAGAATTTGGTGCCGATGTCGTAGTGGGAACCACCCAGCGCTTTGGAATTCCCCTGGGGTATGGCGGGCCGCATGCTGCTTTTTTTGCCACAAAAGATGAGTACAAAAGACACGTTCCCGGAAGGATCATCGGGGTTACCCGCGATATGGACGACAAACCTGCAATGAGAATGGCATTGCAGACCAGGGAACAACACATAAAAAGAGACAAGGCAACCAGCAATATTTGCACTGCCCAGGTTTTACTGGCAGTGATGGCAGGTGCATATGCCATTTATCACGGCCCCGGGGGCTTAAAATATATTGCTGAACAGGTGCACCTAAAGGCCAGGTTACTTGCCGAGGCACTTGAATTGATTGGGCTTAGGCAATTAAACGATGTCTATTTTGATACCCTAAAAGTCACTGTTGACGATACGGAAGCATTGAAAACAATCGCTGAAAAAAAGAGAATTAATTTTAACTATATAGATGCGAAAACGATTTCAATTTCCGTCAATGAAGCCACTACAATGACCGATGTGCAAGCCATTTTGTCCTGTTTTTCTGAATTTCCCGGAAATAACGATGCACCGTCTGTGCCTGAACATGGCAAAGTGGTCATCCCGGCATCCCTTGCCAGAAATTCAGCATACCTGGAAAATGAGGTCTTTAACTCCTATCATTCGGAAACCGAACTCATGCGATACCTGAAAAAGCTGGAACGGAAAGACCTGGCGTTAAACCATTCCATGATCTCGCTGGGTTCCTGTACCATGAAATTGAACGCTGCCACAGAGATGCTCCCCCTAAGCATGCCTGAGTGGGGAAACATCCATCCTTTTGTTCCCGTTGAACAGGCCGAAGGATATCAGACGATCCTGAAGGAATTAGAAAAAGACCTTTCTATAATTACGGGTTTTAAGGCTACATCGCTACAGCCGAATTCAGGGGCACAGGGAGAGTTCGCCGGATTAATGACCATCAGGGCATACCATGAATCGAGGGGGGAAGGCCATAGGAATGTATGTATTATTCCCGCGTCTGCCCACGGCACCAACCCCGCATCGGCAGTTATGGCGGGTATGCAGGTCGTGGTTTCCAAAACGGACGAAAAGGGCAATATCGACCTGTCCGATTTAGAGGAAAAAGTGACCCGGCACTCAGATAACCTCGGGGCCCTCATGGTTACCTATCCTTCTACCCACGGCGTTTTTGAATCATCGATCAGGCGAATAACCCAATTGATACACGATCACGGCGGGCTGGTCTATATGGATGG
>DATGCB010000527.1:0-12830 GCA_035312365.1 Eudoraea sp.
AAAAATACCCGAACCAAATTGTCGAAGTAGGTATTGCGGAACAGAACCTTGTGGGGGTCGCAGCAGGATTGGCCTCGGCGGGCAAGAAGGCATTTGCCGTTTCTCCTGCCTGCTTTTTAAGCGCCCGGGCGCTGGAACAGATAAAGAATGACGTTGCGTATTCGGACAACCCAGTAAAATTAGTAGGAATTAGTGCTGGAGTTAGCTACGGCGCACTGGGTACGACCCATCACAGTTTGCATGATTATGCGGCATTACGCGCCATTAATAATATCACGATTGTCGCTCCCGCTGATAATTTTGAGACCGAACAGGCGGTACGCAAAGCGGTGGAATTCAATAAACCCATTTATCTTCGCCTGGGAAAAAAGCCAATGCCATTTTTGAACGAAGCGGACCAAAGGTTCGAGTTTGGAAAAGGGCGTGTGGTGCGAGAGGGTCAAGATTTTGCTATCATCGCTAATGGCGAAACGGTTTACCCAGCTTGGCTGGCGGCAAAATCATTGGAAGAAGAACATGGTATAAAAACTACGGTGGTAAGCATGCACACCATAAAGCCCTTAGATACCGATTTACTGGAAAACATCGCTGCTAACGGTACACCGATTATGACAGTAGAAGAACATATGATCAATGGAGGATTGGGAGAGGCCTGCGCATCCTATTTATTTCAAAAAGGAGCCAGAAATCCATTTAAAATTAAAGCTATCCCAGATGAATATACGGTAACAGGATCCCAAGGTGAAATTTTTGAACATTATGGAATTTCACAAAAAGGAATAGTTGCATCGGCATTAGAATTACTCAAAAATTAAATTTATTATGATACCATTTAAAAAGCTATTACTTCTTTCACTGCTATTGATAACAATGATATCTCAAAATGGGTTTTCGCAAAAGCATAGGTTATTGGTACTTACAGATATCGAGGCAGATCCAGATGATGCCCAAACCTTAGTTAGGCTATTGCTCTATTCGAACGAAATAGATATTGAAGGTTTAATTGCGACTACTTCTGTACATCAAAAAGCGCGTGTAGCACCAGAGTCCATAAAGGCTATTTTAGATGCCTATGGAAAAGTACACGGCAACCTGATGTTACATAATAAAAATTTCCCTCCTAAAGAGGACTTGCTGTCCCTTGTCAAACAGGGACTACCTAACTATGGCATGGAAGGCGTTGGAAAAGGGAACGATTCCGAGGGTTCTGATTACCTCATTGAAGTGCTGGAGAGAAAAGACCCCCGGCCTTTGTATGTTTCCGTTTGGGGTGGGCCTAATACCTTGGCGCAAGCCCTTTATAAAATTCGTGAGATCAAAAGTAAAAAAGAAATGGGACGCCTTCTTTCTAAACTTAGGGTTTACACCATTTCTGATCAAGATGATAGCGCAGCATGGATACGTAAGGAGTTTCCCGATCTATTTTACATTGTAAGTCCGGGAAACTACTTTGAATCAACCTGGATAGCAATTAGTCGACCCGTAGAGGGCATAGATAATCAAACCATAAGTAATGCATGGTTAGTTGAAAATATTCAACAGGACCATGGTCCTTTGGGTGTTATGTATCCCGATGTTGCCTATGGGATGGAAGGCGATACTCCATCTTGGCTTTCAGTGATTCCGAATGGACTTAACAATCCGGAAAAACCGAATTGGGGCAGTTGGGGAGGTCGTTATGAACTATACATTCCTGATTTAGGTGCCAAAGATTTTACTGGTGTACCGACCTTACAGGAAACACGTCCCATTTGGACGAATGCTACAGATACTTTTACACCTAGAGTGGCCAATACATACGGAAGGTCTATAACCAAACACGACTCAACCTTTACAGACAATAAGGTGACCTTATGGCGTTGGCGCGATGATATCCAGAATGATTTTGCCGCTAGGATGGATTGGACCATAAAGAGTTATGCAGAAGCCAATCATCCACCCATACCAGCATTGGGCCATGCGGAGGAGATTACGGTAAAGTCTGGCGATATCTTTGGCTTGGACGCCAGTGGCACTACGGATCCAGATGGGGATAGCTTAAGTTATTGGTGGTTTCAGTACCCAGAAGCCGGTAGTTACAAAGAAGAAATAAAGTTTGGCTTATCTGAAAATCTTTATTTTGTTCATTCCATTGAAGCTCCAGAAGTAAGCAAACCAGAAACCGCACATTTTATTCTAAAAGTGACAGATAGAGGTGCTCCCGCATTATCGAGATATAAAAGGGTTATTGTAACCATTCTTCCTAAATAATATATCCATGAGAATTAGAAACAGCAGTAATAAGTATTTTTTCATGTTTTGTATGCTATTTTCTTCATTATCATTGATAAACGCACAATATTTTGACGAAAAACCAAGGGTATTCGTTTTGACCGATATTGAAAATGAACCTGATGATGCACAGTCTCTTGTACGGTTTTTAACCTATTCGAATATGTGGGATGTAGAAGGCATTGTGGCTACCACTTCATGCTGGCAGAGGGATAAAACGGCGGAATGGCGCATTCATGAAATTGTGGATGCGTATGGAAAGGTTAGGAAGAATTTGGAGCAACATGAATCGGGTTATCCGGAATACGAATATCTTAAAGGAATCATTAAGATAGGAGTGCCAAAATTTGGGATGACCGGGGTTGGTGAAGGTCAAGATTCCGAAGGGTCCAATTGGTTAATTCAAGTGCTTGAGAAGGATGACGACCGCCCCATTTATGTTCAGGCCTGGGGTGGAGCCAATGTTCTGGCACAGGCGCTCTGGAAGATGGAACGTACCAAGACCAAAGCAGCACTGGATAAAATCATTTCAAAAATCAGGGTGTACACGATTTCAGACCAAGATGATACCGGACCTTGGATTCGCAAAAACTTTCCCGAACTTTTCTATGTGGTTAGTCCCGGCTATGAGGAAAACGGTGGAGGTCAGTACCATTACGCCACCTGGACCGGCATTTCCGGCGATAAATTCCATGGGCGTTTTATAGGTCCGGATTTTACGATAGTCGACAATCCGTGGCTCGATGAGCATATACGAAACAATCATGGTCCCTTAGGTGCGGAACATCCACATACGGAGTATTTAATGGAAGGCGATACCCCTTCGTTCCTAGGCTTGGTCAATAATGGGTTGAATAATCCCGAACATCCAAACCACGGGGGTTGGGGCGGCAGGTATGAGTTATACATTCCTCCCTTTAAAAAATATATGTACGAACCGGAAACGCGACCAATTTGGACCAATGCCGACGATGAGGTGTATAGCCCAATTACAGAATCCCATCACACCAGCAACCAGGCCACCATATGGCGATGGCGAGAGGCCTACCAGAACGATTTCGCGGCACGAATTGATTGGAGCAATACTTCGAATTACAAAAAAGCCAATCATCCCCCAATGGCCAAATTGGACCAGCCTAACGAATTATTGGTCACATCGGGAGACAAAGTAACCTTAAGTGCCAAAGGTTCGACCGACCCTGACGGGGATCGCCTATCTTACAATTGGATGGTGTATAAAGAAGTTGGGACACTGAATGTAGGGAGAAGGGAAACCATGCCACTTGAAAATGAAAACACCCAAGAGGTGAGTTTTATAGCTCCGGATACGGACAAGGTGAAGACCGTTCATATTGTACTTCAGGTAATCGACAATGGATCTCCAAATTTAACGCGATACCAACGTGTTTTCGTTAACGTAATGCCCAAAGTAGAATGAGAAAGAGAGCAGTCTATTTAGTAACAATTTTAGCACTGTCTTTTGCAGGATGTAATTCTAGAATAGATAAGGCACAGGGACCAAAAAAAATGGCCGTGGTCATTTCGACCTTGAACAACCCTTGGTTTGTAGTGCTTGGGGAATCTGCTGCGGAGAGGGCCCGGGAACTGGGGTACGAAGCCACCATTTTCGATTCGCAGAACAACACTTCAAAAGAGGCCGAACATTTTGAAAATCTCATTGCGGCGGGATTCGATGCTATTTTGTTTAATCCTACGGATTCAGAAGGTTCCGTATCCAATGTAAAAAGGGCAAAACAAGCAAATTTGCCCACTTTTTGTATGGATAGGGAAATAAATTCGTTGGAGGTGGCAACCTCTCAAATCACCTCCGACAATTTTTCAGGATGCGTTGCACTGGGGGAATATTTTGTTCGAAAACTGAACAAAAAAGGGAAATATGTTGAGCTATTGGGTTTGGTCGGCGACAACAATACCTGGAATCGTTCCAAAGGTTTCCACAGTGTGGTAGACCACTTTCCCGAACTTGAAATGGTCGCACAGCAAAGTGCCGATTTCGACAGAAGCAAGGCGATGGAAGTGCTGGAATCCGTAATGCAATCCAACCCTGATATCGATGCCGTTTTTTGTGGTAACGATGCCATGGCCATGGGTGCCTATCAGGCCTTGGTCGCAGCTGGAAAAGAAGATAGTGTAATGGTTTTCGGGTTTGACGGTGCAAAAGATGTCATGGATGCTATACAGGATAAAAAAATAAGGGCGACTGCCATGCAATCGCCCAATCAAATGGCGCGTACGGCGGCAGAAATGGCAGATAAATTCTTAAAGGGGAAACGGGATTTTAGCAAAAAGACACCGCTACAGGTAAAAGTGGTTACCCAAGAAAATATCGATGAGTTCGGTGCTTATGGTTCAGATAACTGATTGTGAAAAAAGGAATAAAATATAGCATACTGGTTGTGATTCTCGGACTTGCCCTATACAATTCCGTCAACATTGAACCGTTGGATCAAATCAAAAAAAGCAAAAGTGATTTGATATTCAATGCCGTATCCTATGCCAGCGATTTTATGTCCAACAAAATTGAAACGCTTCCAGCGATAAATGCTTCCGATTTTTTGGTTAACATCTCCGACGACCTCGACAATTATGCGGAACAGAAAGGAAGAAAATTGGGTATCAGTGATGAATACCATTTTATCATCGAAGGTAATGCAACGATAACCGCAATCGAGGAGGAGTATGTTACGGTCATGCTCGAAGGCGATAAGGAATTGAGGATTGCCACCGATTTTGTATTCGGTAACGCCATTCGGGATGGCAGTGGCATGGCCAATATCGATGATTATCAAAATACGATGGATTTCAATTCCATTTCTGTTGAATTGAACAATATTGTTCGCGAAACCGTTGTGCCTCCCTTTAAGAAAAAGGCGAAAATAGGCGATGCTTTATATGTTAAGGGAGCCGTTACCATCGATAGTACGGACCCTCCATTAAATGGGCCTAAAGTGATTCCTCTCATAATCAAATTCAACGATTAAATTGAAAAACCAACCCGATATATTATTTGAGGCCCACGGTATTACCAAAACATTCGGGGGTGTAATCGCATTGAACAATGTAAGCTTGAAGGTACATACCGGTAAGGTCAATGTTATTGTTGGTGAAAATGGTGCCGGCAAATCAACATTGATGAAAATTTTGTCTGGAGTCTATCCAGACTATGAGGGCAAACTCATTTTCAATAATGAAGAGGTTCATTTTAATAATCCAAAAGAGGCTATGCAAAAGGGCATTGCCATCATCCATCAAGAACTGAACCTGATTCCCTATTTGACCATTGCACAGAATATTTTTTTAGGTAGGGAACTCCGAAATGCATTTGGGTTTCTCAATTCACAATTGATGCGTAACAAAACCAAAGAACTTTTGACACGGTTAAATTGTGATTTAGATCCAAACTCATTGGTCTCAAAATTAAGAGTAGGCGAACAACAATTGGTTGAAATCGCCAAGGCTTTGCTGGAAGAGGCACAAGTGGTCATCATGGATGAGCCCACATCGGCCATTTCCGACTCGGAGGTCGAGTCGTTGTTCAGAGTTATAAAATCCCTTCAAGAGCAGAACGTGTCCATTTTATATATCTCCCACAAATTGGATGAACTCTTTTTGATAGCCGACCGGTTCATTGGGCTGAGAGATGGAAAAATGGTAGGAACCATTGAAAATAGCGCTGAGGCCAAGAAGGATGACCTCATTCGTTTGATGGTGGGGCGTGATATTAAAAATGTCTTTCAAAAAGAAAAAGCACCTTTTGGGGAAGAAGTGCTTCGGGTAGAAAAATTGAGCCTTCCTAGGAAGTTTGACAAATCAAGTTATGTCTTTAAGGATATCGATTTTACGGTAAAAAAAGGAGAAATTCTTGGAATTTTCGGACTAATGGGCGCAGGCAGAACGGAGCTGTTGGAAACCATTTTCGGGTTGCACCCAAAGGAAATGTCAGGTATTGTTCATATTGAAAATAAAGCGTTAAAAATACGCTCTGTCATGGACGCCGTTAAGAACGGTATAGGTTTGGTACCGGAAGACCGAAAAGAAGACGGCCTTGTCTTGCAGATGGAAATAACCAAGAATGTGAGTATGGCGAGTATTGGACAAGTTGTAAAGAACGGGCTGCTGAGTTCAAGATCCGAATCAAATCTCGCAAAAAAATATATTGAGACCCTGAAAATAAAGGCCCCTTCTGAAAAACAGTATTCAAAAAATCTAAGTGGGGGAAATCAGCAAAAAGTGGTGTTGGCGAAATGGTTGGCGACGGACCCTAAAGTCCTATTTCTTGATGAGCCCACACGTGGGATCGATGTGAACGCTAAAAATGAAATTTACCATCTGATCAATGATTTGGCAAAAAAAGGTTTGGGTATTGTGGTGGTTTCGTCTGAGCTACCAGAAATCATCGTTATCTCCGATCGCATTTTGGTCTTAAGTAATACGAAGATAAATGCCGAATTCAATCAAGATACTGCTAACGAAGAACTGATCATGCAAGCCGCAATACTATAAAACCAGCTAGAATATCACTAAAATGACCGATGTTAAAAGCACCTTGTTCAGATTTCAGTCAATTATCGCCCTTGTGGTACTATGTATTGTATTGACCATACTTTCCGATAAGTTTTTGACTCCCGAGAACGGATGGAATATTATGCGGCAAATTTCCATTAATGTCTGCATTTCGGTAGGTATGACCTGGGTCATCTTGACCAAGGGTATCGACCTTTCCGTAGGATCTATGCTTGCTTTTGCAGGGGCGATAACCGCAGGCTTACTAAAAAACGGAATAGAGATTCCATCGATGAACATCTTCTTGGAGTTTACAGTTTTCGGAGCCATTTTCGCCGGGTTACTCATTGGCGGTGGACTTGGGACTTTTAATGGGTGGATGATTACAAAGTTCAAGGTCCCCCCTTTTGTAGCAACATTGGCCATGTTGACCATTGCCCGTGGCGCCACTATGTTATGGACAGGTGGTTTTCCTATAACTGGTTTTGGAGACACTTTTGCATTTATTGGAACGGGTTGGTTCTTGGGCATTCCCATGCCGGTTTGGATTATGGTCATCGTAGTTGCCATTGCCATCGTCATTACTAAGAAAACGGTCTTTGGTAGGCACATTTATGCGGTTGGCGGCAATGAGAGTGCCGCACGTCTATCGGGCATTAATATCAAGAAGGTCAAAGTCTGGGTATACGCCATTGCTGGCATTTTGTCCGCTGTAGGGGGTATTATTCTCGTTTCCCGATTAGATTCTGCCCAACCCAATGCTGGTATGAGTTATGAACTCGATTCCATTGCCGCTGTGGTCATTGGGGGCACTTCCTTATCGGGAGGTAGGGGTACCATCATGGGCACCGTGCAAGGGGCATTGATCATTGGGGTTTTGAATAGTGGTTTGGTCTTGTTGAATGTATCTCCCTTTTGGCAACAGATTATTAAAGGGTTCGTCATTTTAATAGCGGTCATTTTGGATCGCTTAAACCATCCAAACGAAGATTAATCTATCGAAACGTAGAACCAAACAATATGTCAACCTCTTATATTTTAGCTATTGATCAGGGTACTAGCGGTACCAAAGCGATTATTTTTGATCAATATGGAAAACTTGTTACCAAGGCGAGCGTGCCTTTGACTTCCTATTACCCAAAACCCGGATTTGTTGAACAGGATCCGGAGGAAATTTATCAAAATGTGCTCGAAGTGGTTGCTCATTGTCTTCGTGAATTTGAGCAACAATATCCAGGGCATAAGGAAAAGATAGTTAGCTGTGGCATATCGAACCAAAGAGAGACCTTTGTGCTTTGGGACGAACATGGACTACCCTTGTGCAATGCCGTTGTATGGCAATGTAAACGTTCTATTGCTATCTGCAATGCACTTCAGGAAGAAGGAATGGAAGCCGAAATAGCTATCAGAACCGGATTAAAAATTGACCCTTATTTTTCCGGGACCAAACTCATTTGGCTCTACAAGAACAACAAAACTGTACAACGGGCTATTGATGAAGGGCGGTGCCATTTCGGTACCGTCGATACATGGCTACTTTACAAACTTACCAATGGTGCGAAATACGCGACGGATTTAACCAATGCCTCCCGCACCTTACTTTTTAATATTTCGGATCTGAAATGGGATACCACCTTACTGGAAAATTTTGGCCTTACGAAATTAAAGATGCCGGTAGTAAAGCACTCTTCGGCGCATTTTGGCACGACCACTTTAAATGGTCATTTTATGGAGGGGATTCCTATAACAGGACTAATTGGGGACTCCCATGCCGCAGCCTTCGGCGAAAGGTGTTTTAGCCCAGGTACTGCGAAGGCTACTATAGGAACAGGTTCATCCGTTTTATGGAATACTGGGAACAAGTTGGTACGGTCAGAAAAGGGAATGGTTACCACCATCTGCTGGAGCATAGAGGGGAGAGTCGACTATGCCTTAGAGGGTGTGATTGTAAGTTGCGGGGCCACCATCGAATGGCTTAAAAATCAATTGGAACTTTTTGAGAACAGCGAGGAGACTGGGCGTATGGCCTCAAGCTTGACCAGTAATGAAGGCGTTTATTTGATTCCGGCCTTTAGCGGCCTCGGGGCGCCCCACTGGCAAATGGATTGGAAAGCCTCAATTCATGGGATCACGTTCAAAACGAACCAAACACATTTTGTGCGTGCAGCCTTGGAATCGATTCCGTATCAAATCAAGGATGTTCTATCCGTAATGGAAGCCGAGAGCAATATTAAACCGAATGAATTAAAGGTTGATGGTGGTATTTCGGCCAATACTTTTCTAATGCAATTCTTGGCCGATCTTTCAGAAACTAAGGTTGTCAATATCGGTATTGCCGATGTGTCTGCATTAGGGGCGGCATTTATTGCAGGCTTGGGTGCGGGACTCTGGAAAGATATTGACGATTTACCTAAACCAACAGAAAATGTACAGGTTTATAAACCTTCTTCAGATAATGACCTTGTAAAAAAGAGCTATGAGGGTTGGCTTAAAATACTCAACGAGAGAAAATTGGCCACATAGTTTGTCCCTTCAAAACTATGTACTAAGTTCTTTCCGAAAATCCCTTGGGGTCATCCCGCTAAATTTCCTAAAAGATGCGTTGAATCTACTGATGGAGTTAAACCCTGACTCATAGGCAATTGAGGTTATCGAGTCTTGGGTAATGCTTAGTTTTCGTTTGGCATACAACACCCTTTGTTCTAGCAAATAATCAGAAATAGTATAGCCAAATGCTTTTTTGAATATGGAGTTTGCATAGTCGGGGTGTAGCTCAACTGCCTTAGCCACATCTACGACTTTTATGGGGCTATTAAAATTGTTCGCTATGTAGACAGCTATTTTTTCCACCAAATTTATAGGTAGCGGCTCTACCTTTTCTATGGAAGAGGTGGCATTCATGGTGCGGAAAGCAAACCGCTTTAAATAGGCCTCAATTTCCAGACTACAAATTTCCTTCAGAACCACAATATCCCTATTAAGTTCATCGGCCCAACGTTCGAATAGTTGATTTGCTAACACAGGGTTTGAAGGTTTGTAGGTGGTAGCTTTGAGTTCGCCCCGAAATAGCATTTCTAAAAATCGTTTTGGAAGATTCCAACTGAGTAGCGTGGAAAAAGGAATGGTAATTACGTGGTAAGGGGCGTCTTTGGAAAAATCAACGATCTGATGCGGAAACAATGCCCAAAAAACAATCATCCTACCTTTTTTAATCTTGAGCTTTTGGTCATGGATCAAATAAGTCAATGATCCTTCGGGCAAATAATTGATTTCAATCTCATTATGTCGATCCGGTCTTTCCATTAGCTTGGGCTGCCATAACTCGCAGGTCAAACCGTATGGCTTTAAATCTTGTCTGTCTTCATCGAATTTCTTCAGCATATCGGATAATGATAGATTATAATGCAAATATAATTCACATCTATTTTAATACTAGTGTTTGCTATGGCCAAAGTTCAATAGAATATTAAGATCAGCATGGTTACAATTAATTGCATATACTACAAACTTTTGGAAAATATTAAGGAATTTTATGTTCGCGAAGGCTATACCCAGAGTTATATGTTCTTCACCTGTTCAGAAAGTTTAAAACAAAGCTCCTTCCCATTATTTATAGCCTTTCCAAAAATCAATAGTGCATCACAATTATTATACTTTAAGAGGTTTATATAACCGCCAATTGAAGGTACATAAAGAGTAAACCAGCAGAGTGCTAAAAATGGTTCTTTTTATGAAACTGATAATAAGGTCCAATAAATACTACTGATTTTTCCGGTAGATTGATACTGAATTCTCCTTAAAATTTGCAATGTATAATGTACTCCCATCAAATAAGACATCCGTAGGATAGTTGATATTACTGTTCAATGTCTGAAAAAGACTTCCATCAATATGGTATATAAGTACTCTGCTGTTTTCTTGATCTGTTACAGCAATATAGTCTTCGGTTAAATCTATGGCGGAGGCTACACGTAGTCCATATTGATCCCCTAGAACTTGTAGCACTTTGCCGCTAAAGTCAAATATTTGTACTCGATTATTATAGGCATCTGCCACATAGATTCTATCATCAAAAATCTTCACATCTGTTGGATAATATAGCTCACCTTTTTTATGGCCTTCTTTTCCAATAAAATATACTTTACTGTTCAGTTGAAGAATTATTCTGTGGTTGTAAAAATCCGCTACCGCAATGGTATCCCCTTTTACAAATAGCCCTGCAGGGGCATCTGGCTTTGCCTTTATTGAAAAGGGCATTTTAATGCCCTTTTCAATAACCCAAATGGTATCGGTAAGGAATTCTGGAACGTACAGATTGCCATTATCGGAATCAAGGTTCATGGGTCGTTTTAGATCCATTATCGAATCAAGTACCTTACCCTTCAAATCAATTTTGAGGAGCCTGAAATGTTCGGGATCGGATAGCCAGATTTCTTCTCCGGTCTTGGCTAAAGCGAGCGGTCGGGATTTTTCAGGCAGTTCGATTTTACCGTGAAATACCCATTCTTTGGTTTCTTCATTGCAGCCGATCAACACGATTACAATTAATGTGAGCAAATAGCGCCTACCCATCGTTGTCCTTGGTTATCGCCCTCGGAGTAAATCCCGCATCTTTTATGTTCTCGCGGATGGTTGCTTCATCGACACTTTTACCTTCAGCAATGGTAAGCAGGACAAATGCATTTTCTACGTCAATTTTTATCGTTTCGACTCCTTCCAATTTTTTTAGGTTTTTCTCTAATCCGTAGGCACAGAAAGGGCATGACAGTCCATCAACTTCTATCTTTATGGTTCCCTTCAATTCGATTAGCCCGTCCTGTGCCCGTCCTGAAATAACGCTCAGGCCAATAAATAGTATAATTAGTAGTTTGTTCATTTTACCTGTTTTTAAAAAATCAATATTCTTGTTCCTATTCTTAAAATGTAATTGGTTTTTTGGCCCTCAGAAGCCGAATCATCCAAAGGCATCTGTATTCCTGATTCAAAAAGCAATTTCCTACCCGCAATATATTGAATACCAGGGGACAAATACAGTGTATTCCCTATCTGGCCGAAAACATAATTGCCGTTAAGCTCCAAAAACAGGTTCAATTGGTTGGGCGGGTATTTTTGGGGCAACAAAGGATATCCTAAGGCAATGTTATAGATAAAATTATCGGGCAGGCCATTACCTGCTATATTGTAACCGAATTCCCCATAAACGCCATATTTCGTAGTCACGTATCCATTGACGATGCTGATGGTTGTCTGATAGGCTCCCGTTCCCAGGGACGGAATCTCCGTTGAATTTCCCGATGGAAATGTTTCCGTAAGCTTAATCAGTCCCCGGAACGTTTTTGCCTTGCCATCCTTTTGATAGATCTGATATTTTGTAAAAATCCTGACATCCCCAAGGCCCGATTGTGAATCCAGACCATCGGGCGCGATGGACACGAAAGGGGCCAAAGCGCCTATCTGCCATTTCGTGCTTATGTTGTATGGGAAAACTATCGGTTGTATATAGACATTTGCGTTCTCCTTTGAGACAATATTTCCAAAGGTACGTATGCCCCGACCTTCCAAGCCCAACATAATTGGGGTATCAGTAAAGATAGGAGGCCCCTGGCCGTGTCCTTTTAGTGCAATGAACAGCAAAAGTAAAGTTAGCCCGAAGCAATAGTTTTTATTGACAGAAATCATAGAATGATATAATTTATGGAAAATGTTATAATCACGAAAGCGGTTACGAGCCACAGTCAGAGTTTTGATCGGAAAAAGCCCATATTTTCTTCTGAACAAGTATTACAATTATTGGAATCTATTTTTATTGGACGGTATTTTCGGTAAAAACTAAAACCTAATGAGATAAAGGCTAAAGCGAACAAATAAGGTCGGAGCGGATATACCCAGGCCAAATTGTAATACTCCCCAATCTTTAGACCAATAAAGGTGTTTTCTTAGTTATAATATTAGGGTTATTTGTATTTATTTTCTGCATTGATTTCTGATAGCATTCCCCAGGAATTTGTTCCAGGGTGTGATGGATTTTTTCATGG
>DATGCB010000528.1:0-6764 GCA_035312365.1 Eudoraea sp.
CCCCGATCTGTTCATCCAGGCGTTTCAAATTACTGTAATTCACCGCCAGGTCATGACGTACCACCTCATTATCGGGAAAATAGGGCGGTACCGGCACGGAATCCACGGAAACCAATAATTGATCCCCTCCCCTGCCCCAAATCTGGGATTCGTGACACACTGAAAAGTTAAATACAGAAAAGAAAGGGGTATCCTTCGGCCGCTTTCTAAAATGTGCTTCTTCACTGCTTTCATCCCAGGCGACCGATGTTTTTTCAAAATTATAATCCTCTTTGGGGTTATTGGTACAGTAGTAGCCATTTTTCCGAAGGTATTCTGTAAACATTTTAACCCCCTGCGGCACGATGGGGGAATAGCTTGGGATACCAATGGCGGGTTCATTATCCTTACCCCGCCATGGAGCGTATGTCCTCATGTTATGGGTCCCGAGGGTGGTAGGATACATCCCGGTGATAAGTGCACTCCGCGCCGGAGCGCAAACCGGTACCGGGGCATAGGCGTTCATAAATATGATCCCGTCATCTGCAAGGGACTCCAGGTTTGGCAATACCAAGGTACTGTCGCCATACATCGGAAAGAAATCAGGGGATTGATCTTCCGCTACCAACCATATGATATCAGGAAATGGCGGGCGGCCCTGATCGGACTCTTCTGAGCAGCCCAGGTGGAGCGCCACTATTAATAATCCCGGGCCAATTGCTGAAAACCACCTCATCAGAAATCTATTCCTGGCTCTTTAAAAAGGCCAGGCTTTGGGGAACCTGCTCCACGACCCTGGAACTTTCATCTTCAATAAACATATACTCAATACCTAGTTCCTTTCCCCTATTTACCAAACCTGAAATATCTATCTGCCCTGAACCTAACACCACATTGGTTTCAACATCTTCGTGGCCCGTGTTATTCCCCTTAACCCCTTTTTCCATATCCTTCAGGTGCATCAGGACAAATTTATCCGGGTAGGTATTCAAAACTGTCATCGGATCTGCACCTCCGTGCTGTACCCAAAAAACGTCCATTTCAAATTTGAAGTTATCCGCATTCCGGGCCATATAATCGAATAATGTCCCTTCCCCGTACGGCCTGAACTCATATCCATGTGCGTGGTATGCAAGTGTGATCCCATGCTCCTTCAGGCGCTTACCCGCGGTGTTGAATATTTCAACAGCCTCTTTTGTTTTTTCAATATCAAATACATTGTCATCGTGAGGGATCCAGGCGCACATGACATATTTTGCGCCGAAATCCCGGGCATTCTGCACCACTTTATCCACATCATTTTTCAGGTCCTCATATCCTGCCCCGACACTGACAACCTCCAGACCTCTGTCGGCTATGGCCTTTTTAAACTCCTCCAGGGACATCCCGTACGTTCCACCGCCTTCAAGTTTTGTAATTCCCCAGGATTGAATAATATCAAGTGTCCCGGGAACATCGGTTTTAAATTGATTCCGAAGGCTGTAAAGCTGTAATCCTATTTCCTGGGCGCTCCCAAACCACATTCCCAATGTAAACGCCATAAAAAATAGTGCTGCAAGTGTTTTTGTTTTCATTATTTCATATTTAAGTGTAAAGATCAATGCCTGTTGACGTTGATCGGGTAGGCAGGGGCAGGATGTGCATCCTGCATAACAAATTCCTGAAACTACAGAGTTGCAGGCCTATTTTCCAGCCCTGCAATTCTAATACTGCCATGGTAGTAAAATGTCGCACCATGGTGGTTATTTTTTTTAAGCGGTTGTTTCAGGTTAAAAGATTGCCCTCATCATCCCATTCCGCAATTACTCCTCTTTTGCTTTGGTCGACGCATTTTGCCACCCATTCTTCATCATAAGCCATTCCGTGCTGATCCAAAACATCCTGGGGGACGCCATCCCAGACATTCGGCATATTTCCTTTGTAACCTAAATCTTCAATCCCGATCCTGGAAGTATAGTATCCCGTAAGCGTGAGATTACGCATGAGGGAGAAGAATTGTATTTCCAGGGGATGTTCATCCATTGGCATTTTAGCATCATAAAATGCAATGGTATCCAATACCTGTTTTTGGTGTTCGGCGGGGGTCGTTTTAAATTCCGTGCCGAATTCCGTATTCGTTTTGTGGTCCAGCCACATAAGTCCGCCCCGCATCGTGGTCTGTAGGTCTTGCATATCCTTGGCCATGAATTCTATAAATTCAGGAACCCCTGCTTCCGCAATGCCTCCCTTTTCATTCGGGGGCAAAATAAGGTTAGACAATACGGTGATCGTTTCCAACTCGTGCGCACTAAAGAATTGCTTCGCATTGAGCTCTTCAATTAATTCGAGTTCCTCCTGTGTCCTCCCGAAATAATGTTCATCCGTTTTAAGGGCTCCCACTTCCGCTTCTGCACTGCCCGCTTCCGGTTTGCATCCGTGCACGACAAGTCCCCCGGCCACCGAACCAAGGATGATAGACTTTATACTTTTTCTTCTATCCATCTTCTATATATTTTGTTGCTTCAATTGTTCAACGATGTATTCCGATGCCCGCCAGGACAATGCCAAAATGGTCCAGGTACAGTTCTTATCGGCCTGGGATACAAATGGCCCCGCATCCGTAACGAACACATTATTGCAATCGTGCAATTGCTGATACTCATTGGTAACCGATGTTTTGGGGTTGTCTCCCATCCTGGTGGTGCCTACTTCGTGGATGATATTTCCGGGATTGTGCAAGCCGTAATCATTTTCCTTGGTTGGGGTATCCCCCAATACTTCGCCACCCATGTTGTGGATAAGTTCATCAAATGTTTCCTGCATGTGCTTCGCCTGTAGTCGTTCGTAATCAGACCACTTATAATGGAACCGGAGTACCGGAATTCCAAATTCGTCCACCACCGTCGGGTCGATCTCGCAATAGTTGTCTTTTCGTGCGATAGCCTCACCCCGTCCCCCAAAACCGAGCACGGAGCCATAGTATTTTTTTACGTCGGCCCTGAGGCTTTCACCATATCCACCAGTGGGTAGCCCGAAGAACTTATTGAATTCATTGGGATTAAAGCCGAACCCGTAATTAGGCATGCCCATTCCCCCCCAAACTTCTATGTGATACCCTCTTGGGAAATCCAGATTTTTATTATCGAGCCACCACGGGGAATATACATGCATGCCTCCCACGCCATCCTCGTTATAGGAAACCTTTCTGTTCATGAGTCCCGGAATGAATCCGGCCCGGCTGCTGCCCGTTGAATCGTGCAGATATTTTCCAACCACGTTGCTGCTATTTCCCAGGCCGTTGGGATGTTGTGGGCTTTTAGAATTTAGAAGGATGCGCGCCGAACTGCAGGCCGAAGCCGCAAGGACCACAACCTTTCCTTTTAACTGGTATTCTTTTCGGTCTTCCTTATTAATATAGGACACCCCCGTTGCTTTTCCTTCTGCATTTGTAGTTACCTCACGCACCATGGAATTGACATAAAGATCAACCTGGCCTCCGTTTTTTTGTGCCGGGAAAATAAGACAGGAACCCGCTGAGAAATCGGCGTATACCTGACAGGACCTGGAGCACTGACCGCAATAAAAACAGACCCCCCGATCGTTATTGATCTTCTTGGTGAGCATAGACAACCGACCCGGAATAACCGGAATATTGGATTTGCGTGCTCCCTGTATGTAGTATAGTTCGTGAAGTCTTGGCTTTGGTGGTGGCAGGAAGAAGCCATCCGGGTCATTTGGCAACCCTTCTTTTGTTCCGAATACACCTATGAGTTTGTCGACTTTATCGTAATACGGTTTTACATCGTCATAACTAATGGGCCAGTTCTCTCCAAGGCCATCGACATCTTTGTGCTTAAAATCCTTGGGGCCAAAGCGCAGGGATATTCTACCCCAATGGTTGGTTCGGCCTCCCAGCATCTGTGATCTGTACCATTCAAATTTTGTCCCATCCTTCTGAGTGTAGGGTTGGCCCTCAATTTCAAAGCCCCCATAAGCCATATCCCATTCTCCGAAGACCCGGGTGGTTCCGGCACCTCTGCGCGGGGATTCATAAGGCCACTTTAACTGGGTCTGTTGTTTGGGATCAGCCGGATCAAAATAGGGACCGGATTCCACTACGGCTACTTTCAGGCCGGCATCTGCGAGGACTTTCGTGCTCATGCCTCCCCCGGCGCCCGAACCAACTATGATTGCATCGTACACAGTCGGTGATTCTTTTATTTGCATAGGTTGTCATTCGTTTGATTGGCACAATTTAAAAAATTGATTCAGAAAATGCTATTCTTTTTGCCGAACAACTCTTTAAAGGAAACCAACGTCAAATTTATGAAGGTATTACTGACAAAATAATTCGATTATATCAACATATTTAGCAATAAGTGTTCTGTTTTTTTAAACTAATTACTGTTTTACTCTTTAAAATTTATCATATTCTTAATTTGAGCGGAGTATTTTTTGAATACCATAAATCTTTCCCGCCATTTTGAAGACCTTAGGATTTTTTTAAGATATTAGCAACACTTAAATAAGACCTTCCTTAATGCAATTCGCAGAAGGGTATTAATAAAGGTTAACATATGATATAAGGGGGTTCCTAATTTTTAAACTTTAACAAAAAACTGTTTAATTACTTTATGGAATCCATATTATTTTACTAATATTATCAAAAATTTGTAGTTTTTTTAACATTTCTGTGCAATCGATTTCGCTAAGAAATATAATAAAACTGTGGAAGTCAATTACTTAAAACTAACTAAACAAAAAATGATTATGATTCAAAAAAGTGATGCTCAATCGCTAAAATCTTGTATTGGGAAAAAGATAATGACCCTGACCAAGGTTTTTTCTATGCTTCTTTGTCTTGTTGGCTCGTTTGCTATGGCAGCTGGAACAACAAGTTATGAAAAAGCAGATCTTGTCGCAACAATGCAGTCGACAATTACGGGAACAATTACAGATGCCAACGGCGTGCCCCTTCCGGGTGCCAGCGTATTGGTAAAAGGAACTACCAGGGGCGTGGCGGCCGACTTTGACGGCAACTACTCCGTTGAGGCAAATCCGGGTGAGGTCCTGGTGTTCTCATACACCGGTTATAATTCCGCGGAGAGAACGGTCGGTGCAGATACCGTCATTAACGTAAGCCTTGATGAAGGACTTGCCCTTGATGAAGTGATTGTGACGGGATATACTACGGAAACCAAACGTGAAACAACCGCTGCGGTATCCATCGTAAAGGCCGAAGAATTGGCAGCCATCCCATCGGGTAACATCGAACAACAATTGCAGGGTAGGGTCGCAGGTGTTACTGTACTTACCAATGGGCAACCCGGTACAACAAGCCAGATCCGTGTTCGTGGATTCGGGGCGTTCGGGGGAAATGAGCCATTGTATATAGTAGATGGTGTTCCTGTTGGAAACACCGAGTTTTTGAACCCTGACGATATAGAGACCACCACCGTATTAAAAGATGCTGCTGCAGCCTCCATTTACGGGGCAAGGGCAGCGAACGGCGTGGTTGTATATACCACCAAGCAAGGTGCAAGGGACAAGAAAACCGAGATCACGCTTAATATTTCCAGCGGAATTACTGATCCCAATTCAGCCGGTGCGCCAAAGAACCTGAATCCCCAGGATATGGCGGAATACACACATATTGCCTACCGTAACAATGCAGCCGCAACAGGTACTGCTGTACAGTATACGCATCCTCAATACGGGGATCAGGCAACACCAAGATTCCCGGACTACCTGCATGCAGATGGCCAGAATGGTGTTTTTGAAGCAGATATTAACCTCGCCCAGATCCAGGCCAATTATGAGGCGGATCCTGAGAACGTATTTTTAATTAGACCCAATCTGGCAGGAACCAACTGGTATAAGGAATTGACAAGGGTTGCCCCTCTGACAAGGATCAGCCTAGGTATCAATGGCGGTACCGAAAGAGGCCGGTTCTCCTTCGGATTTGGTTTACAGGAGCAGGCGGGTATCTTACTTGAGAACGACTTTCAGCGATATACCGCACGATTCAACTCCGAGTGGGATGTAGCTCCGTGGCTGGCGGTAGGTGAGAACTTCCAGGTGACCTACAGATCCGTCAAGGGTGGCTTTGGCGGCAACGGTGGTGTGGACGGCGCCGATGACGAATCGGTCATCTTGTCCGCTTACAGGATGCCTACTATTATCCCTGTGCGTGACGAGTTTGGCAGCTTTGCCAGTACACGCGCGGCCGGTTTTAACAACCCGAGAAACCCGGTACGGCAACAAGTCCTCAACGCAGGGGATGACCAGGCTTATGCGATCGGTGGGTTTGGAAACATCTATTTATTGCTGACACCAGTTGAAGGCCTGCTTGTCAGGACAAGCCTGGGTGGAGCGTACGGAAATTCCCATAATGTAAATTATGGATTCAGGTACCTCGGGGATTCCGAGCCCGAGGCAAGTAATTCGTTCAGTGAAGGAAGTAATTATTTCTATCAGTGGACCTTTACCAACACAGCTACGTACGAAAGATTATTTGGCAGGCATAAACTCAAATTATTCGGGGGTATCGAAGCCCTGAATACCGGTGCCGGTAGATTCATTAATGGTAACGGTATCAATCCGTTTTCAACCGACCTCGATTTCCAGAATTTAAATGTGGTGCAAAGCCCCAATGTGAACAGCGGACAATTTAAAGGTGTAAACTTCTACTCCCTGTTCGGGAAACTGGATTACAACTGGGATGAAAAGTATTACGTAACTGGTGTTTTAAGAAGGGATGGGGCCTCCCGTTTCGGGGGTAACAACAGGTATGGTACTTTCCCGGC
>DATGCB010000529.1:0-8088 GCA_035312365.1 Eudoraea sp.
CCAGGATCGTCTGCACGGGCTTCCCTTCTTTCCATTGAATCTCTATTGGCACGTCCTTATACTCCCTCTTTTCCAGGAGGGTATTGATGACCCGGAGTTTTTCATCGGTTTTTTTACCCACGTGAAGCAGAATGAGCTTCGCCCTGAAAAAATGAGCTATTCGGCTTGTTTCAAGGATATTAACCTCCAGGTTCGGGGAAAAGGCAAATCCAAACAGCAGGGTTTTAAAAGGATGAATATGGTTAACCATGGGGAGGCATTTTGTCGAATATAATACATTAATATATAACAGGATATAAGAGAAGGCCTAATTGCCTATTTTTGAAATTGAAACAGCTATTACGATACAGATCTCTTTATGATTGAGCTTGCGGGAATAATTATTTTAGGAATCATAGCGCAGTGGGTGGCCTGGCGGCTTAAACTTCCTGCCATACTTCCGCTTATCCTCATTGGACTTCTGGTTGGCCCGATAGCCACCCTGTTCACCGAACATGGAGGCAAATTGATTGAACCCGTTTGGAATGGGGAAGCAGGACTTTTTCCCGGGGACGTGCTGTATTATTTTGTGTCGCTTGCCATTAGCATCATCCTTTTTGAAGGCGGACTTACATTAAAGCGGTCCGAAATTGCCAATGTGGGCCCCGTCATTACCAAATTGATAACGGTAGGGACGATCGTCACTTTTATTTTTGGCGGGATTGCGGCACATTTTGTATTTGGCCTCAGCTGGCAGATCTCATTTCTGTTTTCTGCCCTCATTATTGTTACCGGACCTACTGTGATCACACCAATTCTAAGGAATATTCCCCTTAAAAAGGATATTTCAGCGGTATTAAAATGGGAGGGCATCCTGATCGACCCCATTGGAGCCCTGGTCGCGGTATTGGTTTTTGAGTTTATCAGTGTGGGTGAAGGGCAGGCTTATACTAAAACTGCCCTGATAGAATTTGGGAAGATCCTGCTTTTTGGCCTCACCTTTGGTTTCACCTTTGCCCATGCCCTGACCATTGCCATCAAGAAAAACCTGGTGCCTCACTATCTTCTGAATGTAGTTTCCCTGTCGGTTGTGCTGGCGGTCTTTGTAGTTTCCGATGCATTTGCGCACGAATCGGGGTTGCTTTCCGTGGTGGTAATGGGGATGGTAATGGGAAATACCAACCTTCCCAACCTCAAGGAGCTGCTTTATTTCAAGGAATCCCTGAGCGTTCTTCTCATCTCTATTCTCTTTATCCTGTTGTCTGCCAACATCAACATCAGCGATATGGCACTCGTTTACAATTGGAATGCCGCGCTGCTCTTTGCCATCGTGGTATTTATTATACGACCCCTGGGGGTATTTCTCAGCACAGGAGGGTCAAAGCTAAAGTTCAATGAAAAATTGTTTATCGGATGGGTAGGGCCCCGCGGGATAGTGGCCGCAGGTATTGCCTCCCTGTTTGGTTCAAGATTGCTGTCCAAGGGAGAGGCCGGGGCTGAATATATTACGCCTTTGGTCTTTATGATCGTACTGGGAACCGTCCTTCTGAATGCCACTACGGCACGTCTTTTTGCCAAATTGGTGGGGGTATTCCTTAAAAAATCTGAAGGCATCCTTATCATCGGGGCGTCTAAAGTTTCCCGGTTGATCGCCCATTATCTTCATCAGAACGATCGTCATGTGGTACTTATCGATAACAACCACACCAACATTGAAAAGGCGAAAAGGTTGGGCCTGGAGGCGATGACCGCAAATATTTATTCAGACACGCTGACCGATAATATCGAATTAAATGACGTCGGTTTCCTGATGGCACTTACCGGGAATTCAGATATTAATAACTATGCCATGAAAAAGTTCCAGAAGCAGTTTGGGGAAAACGGGGCTTTTCGATTGGTCAATGCCGATGAAATGAATGATCCTGAAAACAATCCCAAAGAAGGCCTGTTCTCCCATACGGACGATTTTATCAAGATCACCGAAGCAGCGAGGAAATACCCCGCCATCCATGAAATTCAATTAAAGGACGACGAACACTATCACGCATTGATAGAAATCACAAAAGCCGACAAAGACATTGTACCGCTTTTCTTAAAGACCCCAGATGGGGACCTGCAGATCATCTCTTCCTACAGCAAGGAATTCACGGATATTACCGAGGGATATCATCTGGCTTATTTGGGTAAGATGTTCGACATCGATGAGACCACCCAAAGCAGTTTCAGACCCTAGGCGGTTCCTTAATTGATGATGGGGGATCATGGACCGTCGTCAGCGCTTCTGAGAGGTGACCTGGCACCTTTCCCATGGTTTGGGGCACCCTGTTGTTGGGGTGCTCCGGGTATAGGGAAGTAAAATGTTTACGTTACATGGACCGGTCAGGAAAGAGCGAAGCGGTCTGTCATCAAACTTAGCCAAAAAAAGGCCGTGTTTCGGAGATCTCAATAGTGATGTCCCCACTTTCAACGGGATACTTGTCACCGGCCACCAATTTGTAAAAGTGGATGGAGGATTCTCGCTTTATTTTGCCGATAAGAAGCTCCTCATCAATATCCCCGCCTTCCTGTTTCCACGTAAAGATCGAATGTTGTTGTACCTGTAAGGTCTTGTGGCTGGCCGAAAATTTAGCAATATAGGTAGTCATTTCAATTAGGTTCGGTTAATGTTTTACTACAACAACAAACCATGGGGAATATTGTATATGCGGACCCAAAATGCAAGAAAAATCTAAAAATAAAGTCCTGATTCCTGAGAGATCGTGATAGTGAAGAGGACGCTATCCAAAATTGGACGAGCATAGGGCACCCTAGTCGTTTAGCTTTAACACGGCCATAAATGCCTGTTGCGGGATTTCAACATTTCCAACCTGCCGCATGCGCTTTTTCCCTTTTTTCTGTTTTTCCAACAGTTTTCGCTTTCGGGAAATGTCTCCTCCGTAACACTTGGCAGTAACATCTTTACGAAGCGCCTTGATGGTTTCCCTGGAAATGATCTTGGAGCCGATGGCAGCCTGTATAGGAATATCAAATTGTTGCCTTGGGATCAATTCCTTCAGCTTTTCGCACATTTTTTTGCCAATGTGCTGCGCATTGTCAGAATGGATCAGGGCAGAGAGGGCATCTACCGGCTGGGCGTTCAGGAGGATGTCGACCCGGACTAATTTGGAAACACGCATCCCAATGGGAGAATAGTCAAAAGAAGCATATCCCCTGGAAACGGTTTTAAGCCTATCGTAAAAATCAAACACAATCTCGGCCAGGGGCATGTCAAAATTCAGCTCCACCCTTTCTGTGGTCAGATAGGTCTGATTGGTGATCTGTCCCCGTTTTTCAATACAAAGCGACATAACATTGCCTACAAAATCGGATTTTGTAATGATGGTCGCTTTGATATAAGGTTCCTCAACCCGGTCCACAGTGGACGGATCCGGGAGATCGGAGGGGTTATTTACGATAAGGGGGACCTCCCTGTCTTTGGTGGTAAATGCATGATAGCTTACGTTGGGCACGGTAGTAATCACGGTCATATCGAATTCCCGCTCAAGCCGTTCCTGGATGATCTCCATATGAAGCATGCCCAAAAATCCACAGCGAAACCCGAAGCCCAGGGCCATACTGCTTTCAGGCGTAAATACCAGGGAGGCATCATTCAACTGTAATTTTTCCATGGAGGAGCGCAATTCCTCAAAATCCTCCGTATCCACGGGGTAGATCCCGGCAAAAACCATTGGTTTTACGTCTTCAAATCCCGCGATGGCATTTCTGGTAGGATGTGCGGCATCCGTTATGGTGTCACCCACCTTTACTTCCCGCGCGTCCTTGATCCCGGTAATCAGATAACCCACGTCGCCTGTCTTAACCGCTGCTTTGGGCTGTTGTGCTAATTTCAAGGTTCCCACTTCATCCGCAAAATAGTCCTTCCCTGTGGCTACAAACTTTATTTTTTGCCCCTTTCTGATCTCCCCGTTGATGACCCTGAAATAGGTTTCAACCCCCCTGAAGGGATTGTAGACTGAATCGAACACGAGTGCCTGGAGGGGCTCATCTGCATTGCCCTTAGGAGACGGGATACGTTCAATAATCGCATCCAAAATGGTCTCAATGCCGATCCCGGTTTTGGCGCTGGCAGGGATCACCTCTTCCGGTTTACAGCCCAAAAGATCCACTATGTCATCGGTAACCTGTTCCGGGCTGGCACTGGGCAGGTCTACCTTGTTCAATACGGGGATAATTTCCAGATCGTTTTCCAGGGCGAGGTAAAGATTCGATATCGTTTGCGCCTGAATGCTTTGGGCCGCATCTACTACGAGCAGGGCACCCTCGCAGGCAGCGATGGACCGGGATACCTCATAAGAGAAATCAACATGGCCCGGGGTATCTATAAGATTAAGGATATACACCTCGCCCCCATGGTTGTATTCCATTTGTATGGCGTGACTCTTAATTGTAATGCCACGCTCGCGCTCCAGGTCCATATTGTCCAGTAATTGCTCCTTTTTCTCCCGCTCGGTAACCGAACCGGTAAAGTCCAGTAACCGATCGGCCAGGGTACTTTTACCATGGTCAATATGGGCAATGATGCAGAAGTTGCGAATGTGTTTCATAAGAGTTTTACCCTTAATTTAAGGCAGCAAAGATACTGTTTAAAATGTGTTTTACATCTATGGGATCCTATTGAAATGATCCGGGAAGTGGAGGACGAACAGGAGCGTTAAAAGTTGATTTCCTTAAAAACCGGCGGAAAAACTCACCATGGATGCCATAAAATGATATTTCAATATCTTTGGAGTCTGAAAAAATGGAATCATTGGCCCATATAGGTGAAATATCCCTTCCCCCTTTCCCGTTGCTACTCGCCCCCATGGAGGATGTAAGCGACCCGCCCTTCCGTGCCCTGTGCAAGGAACAGGGAGCAGACGTGGTCTATACCGAATTTATTTCTTCGGAAGGACTTATCCGGGATGCGGCCAAAAGTGTCATGAAGCTCGACATTTATGAAAAGGAGCGTCCCGTTGGGATCCAGATCTTTGGTGCCAGACTGGATTCCATGCTGCAAGCCGTGGAAATTGTGGAAAAAACAGGACCGGATATTATAGACATCAACTTTGGCTGTCCCGTAAAAAAAGTTGTGAGCAAAGGTGCGGGTGCAGGTATTTTAAAGGATATAGACCTTATGGTTTCCCTGACCAAAGCCATAGTAAAATGCACCCACTTGCCGGTTACTGTAAAAACGCGCCTGGGCTGGGATCATCAATCCATCAAAATAGTGGAGGTGGCGGAACGTTTGCAGGATGTGGGTTGCAAGGCGATTGCCATCCATGGCAGAACCCGGGTACAGATGTATAAGGGGAAAGCAGATTGGGGGCCCATCGCAGAGGTGAAGAACAATCCGCGAATGCACATTCCTGTTTTTGGCAACGGCGATCTCGATTGTCCGGAAGCCGCAAAAAAAATGAGGGATGAATACGGGCTGGACGGCGCAATGATCGGCAGGGCAAGTATTGGTTACCCATGGTTCTTTAAGGAAGTAAAGCATTTCCTGGCTACGGGGGAGCATTTACCTCCCCCGACGATGGGGGAACGGGTCACAGCAGCTCGGCGTCATTTGCAAATGGCCATTGACTGGAAAGGAGAAAAACTGGGTGTATTTGAGACCCGGAGGCACTATACCAATTACTTTAAAGGGATCCCGGATTTTAAGCCGCACCGTATGAAAATGGTAACCAGTGATATGTCGGCCGATGTCTTTGCAGCCTTTGAGGAGGTCCTGGAAAAGTTCGGGGATTATGAATTTGCCTGATTGCCGGGATTTTATTTCTGTGATATGGCCCGGATAATGCGGCAACAGGAGGGGTATGTATCATGTATTGTGGGTAACTGTATGTTGTATCGGGAGTTACTGTATAGTGTATTGGGAGTTACTGTTTGATTACAAAATGTAATATTGCAATATCACGATGAAACAGGTCGATATAGTAAATTCAGGACGTTTATCACAGAAGACTACATCTCAATGAGTTTTTTCGAAACCCTGCTGCTGGCTATTTTTGCGGCAATGATGCCCAGGACAACAATGGTCCCCAGTACAATGAGCACATTGATCAGGTCATAGGCCACGGGGTAGGCGAGGGAAGGGGTGATGAGCAACCAGCCAAAGGCCAGCTGGGACCAGATGAGCAGGGACCCGATCAGGACTCCGATCAATCCTCCCAGGCTGGTTACAATCGTACCCTGAATAAAATAAATGCGCCGGATCTCCCTGAGTGTGGTACCCAGGCTAAAGAGGGTTTTGGAGTTTTGTTGTTTGTCCAGGATCATCATGATAATGGCGCCCACGACATTAAAAAGGGCAATGATCAGGACAAGTGTAAAGATAAGATAGGTGGCCAGGTTTTCAGTATTCAACATGCGGTATAAGGTGCTGTTCAGTTCCTGCCTGTCTTTGATGAGCACCTCTGCTCCCAGGATCGCCCCGATGTTATTGCGTATCGCTCCCGGGTCTGCCCCCGGGGATAGTTTAAAATTGATGCCCGAAACCTGGGTACTGTCCTTTTCCAACAGTGCCTGTACCAATGGGAGTTCAACAAAGACATATCTTCTATCCAGGTTTTCCTCAATGGAATATACCCCTGTAAGCATTGTGGAAAGCTGATTGTAGGGAGTGTCGCCCAATGCCTTAGGGGCAAATGAACCTTTCCCGGGTTTTGGTGCCAGTATGATTAACCGGTTACGCGGGTCATTTACCGCCAACCCCAGGGAATTGGCAATCCCAATCCCTACAACGGCCTGTTCCCCGCCCAGTTCCCAGCGACCCATATACAGGGTGCTGTCTACTCCGGTGGAGGCATTATAACCGGCGTCAACCCCTTTGATATAAGCAATATCACTTTTTTGTCTGTGGGTCAGATATACCCGTTCCTCAATTTCTTTGGAATAGGAAGCAATGCCTGCGAGCTGTGACAGTTTTTCTTCTTTTTCCGGGGTAAGGGAATAAAATTTACCGGCTGTGGCCACGGCTTTCAGATCGGGGTCAAAGGTATTGCTGAACGAAAGGCTGAAAGTTTTAAGGCCTGCAAAGGCAGAAAGTACAATAAAAAGGGCGGCAGACCCGATCACGATGACCAGGAACGTAATAAAATTGATGATGTTTACCGCATTCTGGCTGCTTTTTGAACGGATGTACCGCTTTGCGATGTACAAGGGAAAGTTCAAGCTAGGACTTTTTTCTCCGCGTTAAAAGATCCGGGTTTTCAATGGGATTATCCCCGCCTTTGAGGGATTTGTCAATCTTGTCTATATAGTCGAGCGAATCGTCCAGGAAAAAACTGAGCTCCGGCATACGGCGTAACTGGTGCCTTGTACGTTGTGCCAATTGGTGCTTGATAAGGGGTTGGCTTCTTTTTATTCCATCCAGGATCTCTGTGGCCTTTCCTGTTGGAAAAATACTGACATACACTTTGGCTATAGAGAGATCTGTAGTCACGTATACCTTGGAAACAGAGATCAGGGTACCCCGCAACCCACCGTCGTTCGCGGCCCTTTGCAGAACATCGGCAAGATCTTTTTGAAGGACCCCTGCGATCTTTTTCTGTCGTTGTGTTTCCATGGGGCAAAAGTACGGAGAATAAGTGAAACCTATTTTACTCTTCATTTCTTTGCTTGTACAAAGAAACGAAGCAAAGAAAGTACACTTTTTATTCACTTCATTTTAATTGATATTAAGGTGTTCATGAATCTTCGATTTCACTAGGTGTTTTTTAAAATCTAGCAATTTTAAAAACCGCTCATATGGGCTAAATTATTTCCAGGGTTTCAATAATTCTTAACGGCCATAGGCGCTACACTACGGAAAAAGAAATACCTCTAAACATCCATTGGAACTGGAATTTCAGCTCCTCCCCCTTTTACAGGGGGAGGTGGACTGAGCCAAAGGCGAAGGACGGAGGGGGACTTTCATGTTGGTCATGACACGAATAAAGTACCCATTTCAGTTCCTCTGCGACGGCTGGTGAAAGAGGTGGCTTGAGCCGGGGGCTAAGGACGGCGGAGTTGAGGAGCCAGATGAAGCGCAGGCCTTACTGACAACCAGCCGCATCATTTCGCCCATAA
>DATGCB010000530.1:0-9295 GCA_035312365.1 Eudoraea sp.
ATACAAACCGGGTTTGCGGCATGGGTCCTTCAAAAGCATCAACCAACAGCAACACCCCATCTGCCATATTTAATACGCGGTCCACTTCCCCGCCAAAATCGGCATGTCCGGGGGTATCAATAATATTGATCTTTGTGTCCCTGTAATTGACGGATACATTCTTGGAGACGATGGTTATTCCCCGCTCCCTTTCCAGATCGTTGTTGTCCAATATAAGGTCGCCTGTTTTTTCATTTTCACGGAACAACCGGCAAAAATGTAGTATTTTGTCTACCAGGGTGGTCTTCCCGTGGTCCACATGGGCAATGATCGCAATATTTCTAGTCCCAGACATAGCCTTGTTTTAAGCGCGCAAAGGTACTGCTAATTTTTCAGCTGACATACAAAAGCCGCTGAATTCTTATCTGCCTGATTTCAAGCCATTTTCAGGCATAATGCATCCTTGTAAAAAGAAGTATCTTTGCCAAAACCGTCTACTATGGATCTTGGAAAGATTCCGCAAATAAAACACACCGGCAAGCACAATTTTTTTCTGCTTTCCGGACCCTGTGCCATTGAAGGGGAAGATATGGCATTGCGCATTGCTGAAAAGATTGTGAAACTAACAGATGCCCTTGGCATCCCCTATGTATTTAAGGGAAGTTTTAAAAAGGCCAATCGCAGCAGGGTGGATTCCTTTATGGGTATCGGGGATGAAAAGGCACTAAAGATCCTGAAAAAAGTATCTGACACTTTTCATATTCCCACCATCACGGATATTCATGAAAATTCAGATGCCGTCATGGCCGCTGAATACGTGGACGTCCTGCAGATCCCTGCTTTTTTGGTCCGCCAGACGGAACTCGTTATAGCCGCTGCAAAAACCGGGAAGACCATCAATCTTAAAAAAGGGCAATTTATGAGCCCGGAAAGTATGAAGCATGCCGTGGCCAAAGTAACAGACTCCGGCAACGATCAGGTAATGATCACGGATCGTGGAACCATGTTCGGATACCAGGATATGGTCGTGGATTTCAGGGGCATCCCTACCATGAAACAATATGCCCCGGTGGTACTCGATGTTACCCATTCCCTGCAGCAACCCAACCAGTCTTCCGGGGTTACGGGAGGCAGGCCCGAGCTGATCAATACCATGGCAAGGGCAGGGATCGCCGCCGGGGTGGACGGTATTTTCCTGGAGACCCATTTCGACCCTGCCAATGCCAAAAGTGACGGGGCAAATATGCTCCCCCTGGATCGCCTTGAAGGCTTGCTGACCAACCTTGTCGCCCTTCGCAAAACCGTCAATACCCTATAATAATTCCGTTTTTTTTCTGTTTCTGTTTATGTTTATGTTCAACATCTCAATCCCATTCTTTATGCATATTAAATTTTTACCCCTGGTCCTGGCCATCTTTTGCACCTCATTTATGGTATCCCAAAATATGGATAGTTTTGGAACGCTAACCCCCCAGGAGGAAAGTTTTACGGCCTTTGCCGGGGATGCCACGGCCAATGCGGTTGTGCTTTACGAAAAAGGGGATAATTACTTTGAAGTTATTGGAAACAGGATATGGCTCATAAAGGAATATCACGGGAAGATAAAAATCCTGGACGAGACGGGATTTGAAGAGGGAACCATTTCAATCCCGTATTACAAAGGAGAAAATAGTTCAGAAAGGGTCAAAGATATCAATGCACTTACCCATAACGGGAAAGTGAAGACAGGATTGAGGGCCGAGGAGATCTTTACCAACAATATCAATGAAAGGTGGTCTGAAATAAAATTTACATTTCCCAATATCAAAAAGGGTTCTGTGCTGGAGTACAGGTACAAAATTATTTCCCCCTTTATCTACCACCTCAATGGCTGGAGTTTCCAGGCCAATATCCCAAAAGTGTACAGTGAATTCAACGCTAAGATACCGGGAAACTATATTTACAACCGCAGCATGATCGGCCAGTTGCAACTGGATATCAACGATGCCGAGGTAAAAAAGGAATGTTTTCATATTGATGGATTTGTAAAGTCCGCGGACTGTGAGATCCTGAAATACGCCATGAAGGATATTCCTGCTTTTAAGGAAGAGGACTATATGCTTGCTTCCTCCAACTACATTTCCCGGATAGATTTTGAACTGTCTGAATACCGCAAACTCGATGGAACTACCGATAAGTATACAAAAAGCTGGAAGGATGTGGACAGTGAATTCAGGTCGGACAAGGATATAGGGCGACAACTGACCAAGAAAGGGTATTTTGAAAAGAATGTACCGGAAGCCTTATTAATTGAAGGGGATGCACTTACCCGGGCAAAGAATATCTATAAATTTGTGCAGGACCATTATACCTGGAACGGAAACTATGGTATCTACCAGGATATCCGGGTTAAGGAAGCTTTTGATCGAAAAACCGGCAATATAGGGGAAATAAATATTTCACTGATCAACCTGCTGAATGCGGCTGATATCCCTGCACAACTGATGTTAACGTCCACCAGGAATCACGGGTTGCCCAAAAGGAGTCATCCCGTCATGTCGGATTTTAATTATATAGTGGCCAGAACCGTGATCGAAGGAAAGGAATATTTCCTGGATGCCTCGGATAAATTTTACCCCTTTGGGATGCTCCCCTACCGGACCCTGAATTATTACGGGCGCGTGATGGATTTTAAACAGGACAGTTACTGGCAGGACATCACCATTGATGAACATAGCAAATACATGGTCCGGGCTCAGGTAAGTTTTGATCCGGACGAGAAGAAGGCAACCGGCATTTTTGAGGAAGTCAATATAGGCTACGATGCGGTATTCAGGAGAAACCTGATAGATGAGCGCAGTGAGGAGCGTTATCTTGAGGATATTGAGAAACGCATGGCCGGAGACTTCGGCATCACCTCCTACGAGTTGTTGGAAGATAGGAGTGATGAAAGGATGCTCTCCGAACGCTTCAATTTTGAATTGGAAAACCTGTTTGTCAGTGATGTGGTCTATTTTGACCCGTTTCTTGTAAAATTTTTTGAAAAAGACCCCTTTTTATCAGAGAAAAGGGAATTTCCGATCGACTTTGCGTACAACAGAAACTACACCTATAACCTGAGCCTCGTACTCCCGGAAGGGTACCGGCCCGAGAATCTACCTGAAAACAGGACCATTGCCCTACCAGATCAAATGGGATTGTTGAAATTCACTGCGGTAAGATCAGGGAATACCATTATGATGCACTATAACCTGGTCCTCAACCGTTCCCACTTTTCCGCGGAATGGTATCCTGCCTTAAAAGAGATTTTTAAACAGGCAATCGACGTTCAGAACAATTCCTTGATCGTACTCAAGCGAAGTAAAACCTGAGTTTGTGTTTATTAAAATGGAATTATCTTTTGTTAAGGAAAAATCCAAAATAATACTACTTACTCCCCAGCCCTGCGGTCCGGGACTCCTCCTCAATCCGCGAGGAACACTAAAATTGAAATGGTCAGGTACAAACCGATTCATCCGGATGTTCACATCAATTGCCAAATAAAAAGCTCCTCCCAATTGGCAAAGGGAGGTGGTCACGGCTACGCCGGGAGCGGAGGGTTTTCATTTGTGCAAGTCAAAACTCCCCTTTCCCGCACCAGCAAAACCTTTTCTCCGGGGCCACTTTGAAAACAACCAAATCACTGCTCGCTAGTCACTTTAAAATCTCTTTATCTCTTCCAGAATCTTTTATCCCTTACCATGTAGGCATCTTTCAGGACGGCTATTAAAATGCCTTCATCTACTTCCTCCGGGGATCTGTAGCGCAGGGACCGCATTACTTTACGCCCTGCAGTGGTCAGGTGTTCAGGGTACCTGGTCAGGTGGACCGCATTCCAAAAGCCGAGATCTACATAATCCTTGGCCCTGTTTAAGTAACAAAGGGGCCTGCCACCGATGTAGTAAAACGGAACTTTCCACTTCAACCTGAGTTCGGCTTCGGGAATAGTATGTTCAATGACGACCTGTAAATGCAATAAAATACTTCTGAAAGGTTCGGGCTGCCCCAGTATGTATTCTTCTGCAGGTTTCATATCTTTATATAGAAATCAATGAGGATGCACAAGGTATTATTTTATATTATTTTTCTACTTGCCGCTTCCGGATTTTCCCAGGACTACCATAACGTGGATGAGAAAGTCAGGAACTATCCCCATTTTAAAGCGGTTACGGATCTCGGGTACCGGATTATGAATGACTTTGATGATGACCCGGACCGGGTGCGGGCGGCCTTTATCTGGCTCACCCACAACATGACCTATGGAAAACCACGTAGGGCTGTACAGCAACGAATAAAAAATGACAGGCAGGGCGATATGGAAGTTGAACTTTCCCGCATGGAACGGGCATTTCTGACCAGAAGGGGTGTTTGCATAGATTACTCCTTATTGTTAGACAAACTCTGCAGGCAATTTCGTTTGCCTTCCAGGGTGATCATTGGTGTTGCAAAAACGGAGATCAAGCAGGTCAGGGGGGAACCCATGTTTAAAAACCATTCCTGGAATACAGTGCAGATCCAGGGGGTATGGAAATTAATGGATCCTACCTGGGCCTCGGGGCATGTGGACCTGTCGAGCAAACGATTTGTCCGAAAGTATATGGATCACTACTTTTTTACGTCACCGGCCGATTTTGTTAAGCACCATTTACCTGCCCTCCCCGAATGGCAATTACTGCAGTCTCCGGTGGATGCCAGGACTTTTTTTAGCGGCCCCATGTATTACCCGGAATATTTCGGCAAGGGCATCGCCCTTTCCTCAAATACCAGTGGGATCATAAAGGTGTCCACTTCCCGTCATAAAATACTTTACTTCGATGAGCTTCCCAGGTTTCACGGCATGTATTACACAATTAATAATTCCCCATACCTCAAAAAAATGGGTTTCAGGAAGGCGTCGGACAAGGCCTATTTTTCCAGGTTACACCTGAAGCGGAAATTAAATAAAGCCACTAATTACCTCACCATATTTCACGAGGAACAACCTATTTTAAATTTTAAACTCGAAGAGTAGCCAAAAAAGGAAATTTAAAAAAGTGCGGACTCACCAGGTTGCTGCTATATTATCTGACAGATAAGATTTGGTTATTTGATATACCAGGGATGATCTGGAGCTATTCTGCGTTTTATTAATTGGATTATATTTGAAACAAATCAACCCTTATGAAAAAGTTATACTCCTTTTGTGTTCTTGTCTTAATAAATATTTCCCTCAATGCCCAGGTACATTCCCATGGCGGAGCCAACCCCATAGAGTATCCGGATATTCCCGGATACAAAACCCTTAAAGCGGATCTTCATATCCACTCCGTTTTTTCGGATGGTAATGTCTGGCCCACCATCCGGGTGCAGGAAGCTTTACGGGATGGGCTTGACGCCATTTCGCTGACGGAGCACCTGGAATATCAGCCCCACAAGGATGATATCCCACATCCGGACAGGAACAGGGCCTATCATCTTGCGATAGAGGAGGGAAAAGTACACGAGCTGCTGATCATTCCCGGTTCAGAGATCACCCGATCGGAACCGGTGGGCCACAGCAATGCCGTTTTTATTTCGGATGCCAATGCCTTGTTGGAGAAGGAGGCCGCCGCTACCTTTGCCGCCGCGAAAAAACAAAATGCCTTTGTCTTCTGGAACCACCCGGCCTGGTATGCGCAGAACCCCAAGGGCAATCCCATCCTGAGCGATTTCCAGAAAGAACGCATCAAACGCGGGGAACTCCACGGCATTGAAGTCATCAATTCTGTGGATTATGCCCAGGAATCACTGGCCCTGGCCCTGGAACAAAACCTGACCATCATGGGGACGAGCGATATCCATGGCCTGATTACCTGGGATTATACCGAAAAAGGAAGACACCGGCCCGTTACACTGGTGTTTGCCAGGGATAAAAGCGTGGAAAGTTTAAGAGAAGCCCTATTCGCCGGGAGGACAGTTGCCGCCTACAATTCCCTGCTCATTGGGAAATCGGAATTCCTCGATCCCTTGATTAAAGCGAGCATCCGCATAGAAAAAGCCGCGTACATCCCCAAGACGCAGGTATTGCAAATTGATCTAAAAAACATCTCCAGTTGTAATTTGCTTTTCGAAAATCAGATGCCCTGGTCCTTCTATAGCAGCTCCCCCATCTTTGAAATCCCCGCGGGCGGCACTTATACCCTGAAGGTAAAAACCCTGGAGATCAAGGAGCAAATTGGGTTGCGGCTAAAAGCACTCAAGGCATTTTCCGCCCCCGGGCAGCAAGCGGTTATTGAGTGGGAGGTTAAGGTAAAGTGATGCGGGCACCCATTTTCATTATCACCTGTCATTGCGAACCACCCCGAAGGCGTGGTGAAGCAATCCCAGGACACGGGCAAGATTAATTTTTATTACTTATTAATTTACCAACACCGGGGCGTATTGAATGTTTTTTGATTTTGCAGGATGGGATCACCACATCATGTAAATTTGCAACGACCACAATCTGAAGGTATTGCATTACTGCAAGTGCATTACCGGCTAAGGGCCTAACTTTTCGTAATTGATAAGTAAAAGGACCATGGAAATTGACAGGACCAAAAGTTATACCTACATCATGACCAACAACAGGAACACCGTTTTATATGTTGGTGTGACCTCCAATTTAGTACGAAGAGTCTGGCAACATAAAAACAGGGTATTCCACGGATTTACCTGCAGGTACAATTGTAGTAAACTGGTTTATTTTGAACCTTTTGGGCATATTATGGAAGCCATCCGCAGGGAGAAACAATTAAAGGCCGGAAACCGAAACCGGAAACTAAAACTGGTGAACTGGTTCAACCCGGAGTGGAAGGATTTGTCCGAAGGATGGATGTTATAACTGTCAGTCATTACGAGCCCCACCAAAGGCGTGGTGAGCAATCCCATGGCATTACTTCGGATGACTGCTTGTGGTAGCATCGCGGGATTGCTTCGGCTGCATGATAGTGGTAGCGTCATGGCATTACTTCGGATGATTGATTGTGGTAGCATCGCGGGATTGCTTCGGCTGCCATCCGGCAGCCTCGCAATGACGTACCTAAATTACCCTTCGTCAACATAATCCTGCAAATACGCATAGCGTTCTGTTAGTCTTCCATGTTGGGTCATCCGGGCGCGTTGGAGCACCCCATCGGCATCGTCGTTAAAAAAGGCGGGGATGACGCTTTGTATAAAAGTAGCTCCAAAGCCACGACTGGCGTCCCTGGGAAGTTCTGCCGGGAGGTTATCCACGGCCATCACGGCAATGGCATCGGGATCTTTAAAGCCTACCTCGGTTTCGTTTTGCGCATGGTACCCATATATCGGATCGGCGATCGTGGAAGCCCTTAGGGTTGAGGCAACGGGCCCATCCACATCACAACTGATATCGGCCACCACCCGGATGTTGAAATCGGGTTGTTTGGCGTCCTGCCGGGTATAGAGGTAAGGGGCCCCGGCCGCATAAAAATGGCAGGCCATATAGAGGTCGGTCACCCTGGCAAAGCGCATAAAATTCGATCGGTAATCCCCGGGGTGGTCAAAAAAGTCCTGCATATTACCCGGGGTACCGTCCTTTCGCAGGTTGTATTCATCCACGTCGATCTGGCAATAGACCGCCTCATCAAAAGTTTCATTCAGGTAGGCATCAACGCCCACTTCGGTAAGCCCCATGCCTTCCAGCATTTCCCGGGCGCCGTTCCCTACCCTGCCCTTTCCGGTAAGCAGCACCTTGATATTGGGAAGCTGCAGGGCCGATAGCTGGCCTATGAGCGCCTGTTGATCGGCCAGTTCACTGGCTTTTGGCAGTTGGTACAGGTCAGATTTAAGGCCATAGGCCCTGAATCCGTTATAGGCGCCCACGATGCCTGCATAGCGTCCGAAGGCCACCAGGCGGATCCCTTTTCGATCGGTGATCACTTCGTGGTCATAGAGCTCAATATTATTTTTCAGGATCGCCTGCAGGAGTTTGCGGTTATAGGGTTGTTTTTTAATGGTATGGGAAAAGAAGAAATATTTCTTATCCGGGATCAGGGCATCGATCGGGACTTCCTTTACCCCGAACAGCACATCACACTCCTCCATTTTTGAAGCCACTTCTATGCCGGCTTCACGGTACTCCTCATCTTTGAAAACCCTGATCGGGGAGGGTTCTGCTACAATTTCTGCCGCGGGATAGGTTTCCAGGACTTTTTGACAGGCTTTTGGGGACAGGACAACCCGCCTGTCTGGCGGGGTTTTGCGCTCTCTGATGATTCCGAATTTCATGGATATAGTTTGGTATACATTTTGCGCAAAAGTAAGAAACATTTAAAGGAAAAGCAGGGGTACACAAGGTTTTGAGGCAGGCATTAGGAGTGGGGCCGAAAACTGCTGAAATTGTGTACCTTTGTTCTCCTTCGCCCTGATATACAAAGGTCATCAGGGCTATGGAGAACTAAATGTTTTTACAATATTGGAAGTGATCATACTCCGAAGCTTTTGTTACTTCAGAAGCGAAGGAGTATACCTTTGTTCTCCTTCGCTCTCATTTCACTCGAGCTTCGGAGGACTATGATGCTCCGAAGCTTTCGAAGAATGCGAAGGAGTATATGTTCATTGAAAAAAAAGATGAGACCGATTCTCCGGAATTTTTACAATTGCAGAAGAAAAATTCCCGCCAGGGCGGGATTAATTCGTTAACGGTACGCCTGGAGCGTACCTAACTCATTGAAGGGGCCGACTGGTTTTGACAGCGAGACCAATGGCAATGTAAGCATGCCGAGCGCTGGGATACAGCTCGTTAATCTCATATTTCACACTTTTAATTGGCGATAATAATTACGCTCTTGCCGCATAATCCGAATTACAGTAGGATAATGCCTCGTCCCGCCTAGGGTGGGAAGCGAGATGTCCCTGGATAGCCCTTGTTGACGGCGATCCATTCAGGGGCACCAAAAAAGTCAACACAAGGGTTGTGTAGCTTTGGCGCAACCACCAAAATCTTAAGAAGCTAAGTATGTATTAGGCCGTTTCCGGTCAGGTGCATATCGAAAACCAAACGGAAACTAAGCATGAAGAAAGCATTGTAATTGCTTGTTTGGACGAGGGTTCGAATCCCTCCGGCTCCACTGAAACACCATCAAAACAACACATTAAACCTGTAAATTACTGATTTACAGGTTTTTTTATTTTATTTGATATCAAACAATACCTTTTGAAATCATATTTAAAGGGAGCTATTCGGTGTCACTTTGTTTCATTTATTAACTGACACCTAATACACGTTAATTAATAGTATTTCAATTAGTTATAAAATAATATAGAGAATATTTTTGTA
>DATGCB010000531.1:0-3142 GCA_035312365.1 Eudoraea sp.
CGAAGGCCACCCTATTTCTCCCGGTGAAAGACATTCGCTGGTTCCGAAACCCATCCACATTAAGAAGAATGCATGGATCGGTGCCAATGCTACCATTTTGTATGGCGTAACCATTGGCGAAAACTCGGTAGTTGCCGCAGGTTCGGTCGTTTCTAAAGACGTACCCGACAGTGTTGTCGTAGGAGGAACCCCTGCAAAAATCATCAAGAAAATTTAAAACAGATAAAATGAAAACAAAAATGACAATCGCAGTTGCCTTACTACTATTAATAGGTCAGGCCTGCAACACAAAAGTTGAAAAACAAGAAAACACGGAATCGAATCCTTCGGAACAAGCAATTTTTCCCAGGGGCGAACTCGGGCCTGCTACAAATTTCACAGGCAACGCCTACAATTATGGCTTAGTTGCAAATGATTCTATCTACAACACACTCGTGGGAAATGTTTATTTCGAAAAAAGTGCAAGATCAAATTGGCATCTACATCCAAGTGGGCAAATTCTAATTGTACTCGATGGTGAGGGATATCATCAACTGGAGGGACAGCCAAGAGAAACGATGAAAAAGGGTGATGTCATCAAGGTTCCGGCAAATACAAGGCACTGGCATGGCGCAACTGAAAATAACAGTCTTACGCAAATGTATATTCTGCCAAAAACAGAAAATGGATTCGTTACATGGCTTGAGCCTGTGACGGATGAGCAGTATAAATCTAAAAATTAAAACAAATGGAAATTATCAGATTAGGTGCTCAACCATCAGTTAAAGGCCCGGACGATTGGTTCACGGGGTCAGTTCGAATTAACTATTTATATCTACCAAACGGACACAGACGTGCCGGTGCAGCCGAAGTAACATTTGAACCTGGTGCAAGAACAGCATGGCACACACATCCCCTTGGGCAAACGTTAATTGTATTGTCCGGAATAGGATTAGTGCAACGTGAGGGAGGTGTTATTGAAGAAATCAGGCCTGGTGATATAGTCTGGTTTGCTCCGGGAGAAAAGCATTGGCATGGAGCATCGGCAACAATGGCAATGACACATATCGCCACGCAAGAGGAACTAAACGGAAAAGTGGTGTACTGGATGGAGAAAGTAACAGATGAAACCTATAACGCTAAATAGCTATACGATACTTCCATTTCAGGCAGTTTGATGAAGCTTATAAATCAATAAAGCCGTATTACAAATCAAAATTATGGGGGGAAGATATACAAAAGCTGGAGAAAGCCTAACAGGTCGATAAAGAATGCTAAATTGAAGACACTTCTTTTGATACGTTTGGGTATGCTTCAAAGCATAGTTACTATAACAATTGAATTATGAAATCTTTATTTTTAGTGATCCTGGTATATACTTCTGTTTTTATGGGCAGTAGAGCACCTTGCGACAAAGAAGATGACCGTATCACAACGGAAAACGATAGCACAATGGCAAACGGAATAATCAAAATCACGGTAAATTCAAAAACCTTTACCGCCACGCTTTTGGACAATGATTCAGCTAAAGCATTCAAGGAACTATTGCCTATGACCATAAATATGACCGAGCTGAACGGCAACGAGAAATATTATGATTTACCTATAAGTTTAACGACAAATTCGGCTAATCCTGGGTCGATTAAAAATGGAGACTTAATGCTCTATGGTTCAAAAACCTTGGTCTTGTTCTACCAAACCTTTTCCACCTCTTACAGTTATACAAAGCTGGGAAGCATCGATGATCCCACCGGACTTAAAGAAGCCTTGGGCACTGGTAATGTGAGCGTTACACTGGATAATTATTAGAATAATATGTTAAAAGGAAGGCTTAGAACTTAATTTCTTGATTAAATAATTTAATAAACTGAAAACTCACTTAATATGAAAATAATACAGTTCTTAATTTTCCTTTTGGTCTTACAGGTTTCGCAAACGTCTTGGGGTCAAAAATCCAATCCTGTGATTTCTCTTTTTCCCGAGGGCACCGTATTGCACGGCAATATAGCCTACAACAATGATACTTTGGCGAAGCACCTTTTGGATATTTATTTACCATCCAAAGTAAAGGGCAAAGTTCCATTGATCGTATTTATTCATGGAGGAGGATGGATCGGTAATGACAAGTATGCCGACATCGGTTATATGAAAAATACGGTAGCAGAAATCATTAACAGTGGGTATGCACTAGCTTCCATAGATTACCGTTTTGCAACACGGGCCATATTTCCAGCCCAGATTCAGGACTGTAATAGCGCGGTTTCCTTCTTATATGATAACGCCGAAAAGTATGGGTTTGATAAAGAACGATTCGCTCTAATGGGTTTTTCCGCAGGAGGACATTTGGCCTCGTTACAGGGACTATCAAACAATAATAAAATTGATGACTTCTATATGCCCGGCACAACCCGTGATCTTTCCTTTAAGGCCGTTGTGGATTTTTACGGACCTTCAGAACTCATTCTATTTCCAGGTGCCAATGACCCTAAATCACCTGAGGCATTACTGATAGGTGCAGCACCGCTTGACCGCCCTGACCTTGCAAAGGCCGCTAGTCCGGTAACCTATGTAGATGCGAACGACCCTCCTTTTTTAATTATACATGGTGAAAAGGACGATTTGGTTTCCCCGAGACAATCTCAATTATTAACTTCTTGGTTGTCCATAAAAGGTGTGGAAAACGAATTGATTATCGTACCAGATGCGCCTCACTTCGGGGACATGTTCGATGTAGAAAATATTCGAACAAAAGTTATGGCTTTTCTGGAAAAACATTTAGGGAGAAAATGAAAATGAGGCTAAAGGAGCTATCAAATATTAGCTAAATAAATAAAGTTGAATATTGTTGATTAGCTGATTATGTAATATTTAACATTGTTTTAAATCAAATAGACCAGTTTTTAAATAGACCTAACTAAATATATTATTAACTTGATACAAACCTTGAATATCATACCATCATGGCAACATTTACATTAAAAATTAACGGAACCACTAAAAGCATAGACGTCGATCCAACTACCCCGATGCTGTGGGTACTCCGAGATCATTTTAAATTGGTAGGCACCAAATATGGTTGTGGTATCGCCCAATGCGGGGCATGCACCATCCATTTAGGGGACAATGCGGTTCGTTCATGCCAATTGCCCGTTTCCGCGGTGGG
>DATGCB010000532.1:0-5485 GCA_035312365.1 Eudoraea sp.
TAATTGCCCGGTTAAACTCTAAATAAGAAACACCCAGCGTATTTGGCGACACATCCCCTCCGGTGGCTAAATCAGCCGCCGCCGAATCCAGCAACCCGATTATGGTGGTGAGGGCTCCGTCAAAACTTTCGAAGGTGCCCAGGTTGTCCGGGTCAGACACATCGGTCCGTATGCCATTTTGGTACAACATGGTCAATACGGTTAGCAACTCGTAGGCTTTAATGGTATTTGCGAACCCTCTTATGGCAGCCATTTCGGCATCGGTAAAGGGTTCCGTGGTATTATCCAACCCTTCCAGCAACAGGTTGCATTCTTTGACCACCGCATACCTGCCGGCATAGGGAGTGGTAATGTAAAAGGCATTGTCATCCAGGGTGCCGGTCATAAGGTCCCCGGTCCATCTCGGATCAGAACTCTGGTGCCTCCAGTAATCTCGTCCCACGACCGACATGGCATCCCTTTGGGTGTGGAGCCGGTCCCTCATATCTGCCAAAATACCGGCAACAACCTGAGGAAGTTCCGGTCTGGAAACACCTTCAGAAATTGACGATGTCTCCGGCCCATTTAAATCACGGCCTTCATCTATGCTGCAGGAATAGCCCCCCAACAGCAGAAAGGTGATGAGTATTGCTTTTAATTTATTTGAAATTTTCATAATATTTTTTTTAAGGATTAAAGTCCGACAGACAGGTGAAACATAAATCTTTTTGACGATGGAAAGGGTGCTACTTCTATTCCAATTCCTGCTGCTGCGGAACCAAAGTTAGACACTTCAGGATCGTAGCTGTTATAATCAAAGATGTTGATTAGGTTTCTTCCGGAAAAGCCGACCTTAACGTTGGAAATATGTCCGTTAAAGAGGTTCTGTAAGGTGTTTTCAGGAATGCTGTAATACAACCCCACTTCCCTTAATTTCAGATAAGATGCATCTTCCACAAACGGCTCGGCGTTCCCTCCTAAAAATGCGCCAATTCTGAAGTCCCCATTGGGTGTCGTACCTGCCGGGTCTACGTCAAAGCCGTCATAATCAGGGCTGGTTCCGCCAAAATCTGAAAGCAACCGACTTAGATTAACATTGTCCCCTCCTTTTTTCCAGTGCCAAAGGAAGGATAACGTAAAGTCCTTATATCTTAAATCATTGCCGAATGACATCTGAAAATCGGGTTCTGCATCACCCAAAACAACCACATTACCATTAACGTCATTCCCGACAATCTGCGTGGCGCTTTTTCCTTCCTCAATCCTAAAAGTTCCCAATCCGGTCCCAAAACCTTGGGTGTCAAAGGAATTTACGGTGAGTTCTGTGATCTCCGACTTATTCTTAAACCAGTTGGTGTTGATATTCCAGGAAAAATTTTCAGTATCAAATGCATTTGCATTCAATCCAATTTCAACCCCGTTATTCTTCAGGGATCCCGCATTGGCCCAACGAAACGTATAACCCGAAGATGGCTCGTTATCTGCCTGTAAGATCAGGTCTTCCACCTGCTTATCATACCAGGTAAACTCCAGGGAAATACGATTGTCGAAAAGCCCGGCATCGAGGCCAATCTCAAGCTCTTTTTGCCGCTCCGGCTGTATGCTGGGATCACCCAATGTTGTCGGGGTTATGATCCCCACATTTCCGACTATGGAAGTGTTTAAATACGTAGTGAACAATGCCCCGTTTGGCGCAAAGTTCCCTGCCTCGCCATAAGCCGCCCTAACCTTTAATTGATTTAAGTTACCCAGATTCCAAAAGTCAAAATTGTGCAGGTTCACGGCTGCTGAAGCCTTTGGGTAATAAAAGAATTCATTGGCGTCCCCATTATTGGAGGATTTATCTCCCCTGAGGCCTAAAGTGGCAATGATCTTATCCTGGTAATTCACCTCTTCCTGAACAAAAAATCCGGAGTCCTCCTGTTCCAGCCTGAACTGATCCACACCAACATTGGCGGCCTGGTCAACATTTTGTTCGGAAGCGATTAATCCTGTAGAGGTTACCCTGACCGTATTCTGAGAAAACTGCTGATTGGTAACCCCGGCCTGAGTGGTAAAGCTCAGTTCGGTATCGGTCGTGTAATTGTGTACCAAAAAAGCGGAATAGTTGGCATCCGTATTTTGAGTAGTTCCTTCGGCGGACAATCCATCCACCCCCCCTACATCCGGGCTCATAAATTGGAGATTCCTGGGAAAGAACACCGTGGTTTTCAGAGTATAGGTGTCAACCCCGCCTCTTAAAATAAGTTTCAGGTTCTGATGGTCATTCCTGAACAAATTAATATCCAGGGATCCACCTGCTATCAGGCGTCTTACGGATTCATTGTTGATCATCACATCCCGGGTATGAATCTGATTGGAGGAATTTGCCGGATGATCCGGGTAGTTACCTTCAGCGTCGGGAAGCAAATAATCCCATGGCCTGGTGAAGAGGGTGGAAACCCCGATGGTGGTATTGGTATTGTCATTATTAAAAAATCCCCGGTCCGCTCCCGAATTGATGTAATTCCCGGTAAGGGCCAATTTGACATCATCGGTTATCCTGTGATCTACATTTAATCGAATTGATTTTTTATCCGCGCCTGTTCCCTTAACAATACCATCTTCCTCATTGGAGGTAAAACTTGCGAAAAACGAAGTCCTGTCATTCCCGCCGGAAACACTGAGATTTGTATTGGTTATAAATCCTTTTTCTCCATAGATCTCATCCTCATAATCAATAAGGGTACCGGCGTTCTGTGCAGCCGTAAACAAGGCACCTTCCCCGTAAACACTTTCTGCCAGCGCCTCTGTCCAATTCCGCTGACCTAACAGGTTAACGGCCTCATTCCATCCTACGGCCTGTGAAAGATTTATTTTTGTTTTGCCCTGCTGTCCTTTTTTAGTGGTTATAATAATTACCCCGGCAGCAGCCCTGGCGCCATAAATGGCCGCAGCCGAGGCTCCCTTTAAAATCTCAATATTTGCTATGTCGTCCGGATTGATATCGGCAATCCTGTTCGAAGCGTTATCCTGGTTGTCTGTGGTGGAGGCACCCCCTCCTGCAGCATTGGAAACATCATTAAGACCCCCTGCGAATACACTGTTGTTATTTACATATACCCCGTCTATAATATATAAAGGCTGGCCATTCCCGTTAATGGAGGTTACTCCCCTTAACTTTACCGAAATACCCCCGCCGGGGGCTCCTGAAGCCTGTGTTATCTGCGCCCCGACAAATTTACCTGCCAAAGCCCCGTCCAGGGTTTGTGGCGGGGTTCTCCCGGTGAGGTCGTCGGACGAAACCGAGGCAACCGCATTGGCTGCATTGCTTCTTTTGATGGTGGTCGCAAGTCCTGTTACCACTACTTCATCCAACCCGGTAGCGGATTCTGCGAGGCTAATATTGATCGTCGTGGTGGAATTTACCCCTTGTTCAACGGTCTCATAACCTAATGATGAAAATACCAGTGTAGCGGGAAAACTTGCAATTGTTATTTCGAAATTCCCATCAAAATCCGTGGTGGTTCCGTTCGTTGTTCCCTTTTCCACAACATTGACCCCTGGCAGGGGGGAATTATTTATCGCGTCCCTTACATTCCCGTTTACCGTTCCCTGCGAAAATGCCAAAAAGGGCAGTACGAGGAATAGCCATAGGAATGTCATTCCATGTAGATTTTTTCTCATGTTTGTATGTTTAAAATTAGTTATCAGTGTTACCAAGGTAATGAAGTTTTGTATAATCAAATTTATTTTTATCGCTTTCTTTTAAGCATCTGTTTTTGAGTTTAGCCGGTGAATTCGTGAATTTTATACCCGATTCATAGCCGTTAATCCTATATCTTCATACATTTGCGGCGGTTAATCAGGAAAATAACATGTACAGAAACTATACCTGTGGTGAATTGCGGGCAACGCACACGAACACTGAGGTGACCCTTGCCGGTTGGGTACAAAAAACAAGGGACAAGGGATTCGTGGTTTGGATCGATCTAAGGGACCGTTACGGCATTACACAGTTGGTTTTTGACGAGGAGCGATCTTCAAAAACCTTATTGGAAACAGCCAGGTCCGTCGGCCGGGAATATGTCCTCCAGATCAAGGGGGTGGTGACTGAAAGAACATCCCGAAACCCGAACATGCCGACAGGAGATATCGAGATCCTGGTCTCGGAAATACATATCCTGAATGAAGCCCTGCTCCCCCCTTTTACAATAGAGGATAAATCGGACGGGGGTGATGACCTTCGTATGAAATTCCGCTATCTGGATATTCGAAGGAACCCGGTAAAAAATAATCTGATTTTTCGTAGCAGGGTGACCATGGAGGTCCGTAAATATCTGACCCGGCTTGGATTTATAGAGGTAGAAACACCTTATCTCATAAAATCCACTCCTGAGGGGGCCAGGGATTTTGTGGTGCCAAGCCGCATGAACGCTGGGCAATTCTATGCGCTGCCACAATCCCCCCAAACCTTTAAACAACTGCTTATGGTGGGTGGTCTGGACAAATATTTTCAGATCGTAAAATGTTTCAGAGATGAGGATCTTCGGGCCGACAGGCAACCCGAATTCACCCAGATCGATTGTGAAATGGCCTTTGTAGAGCAAGACGATATCCTCGATGCCTTTGAGGGACTCACCAGACACTTGCTCAAAGAGATTAAGGGGGTTGAATCGGGCCGTTTTCCAAGGCTTACGTACGATGAAGCCATGGAGCGATACGGAAGTGACAAACCTGATATTCGGTTTGGAATGGAATTTGGCGAGTTAAACAAACATGCAAAACACAGGGATTTTGAGGTATTTAATTCGGCAGAATTGATCGTTGGCATTGCGGTCCCCGGTGCCGCTGAACTTACGAGAAAAGAGATAGATCAACTCGTCGATTGGGTGCGCAGGCCCCAGGTAGGCGCCGGTGGCATGGTCTACGTTAAATGCAATGCTGACGGCACCTATAAATCTTCCGTGGATAAATTCTACGACCAAAGTGACCTGGTCCAATGGGCGGAGGCAACCTCGGCCAAAGCGGGAGACCTTATCTGTATCCTTTCGGGTGATGCATCAGCCACCAGAACTCAGCTAAGCGCTCTAAGAATGGAAATGGCAACGCGTCTGGGCCTGAGAAACCCCAACGAATTTGCTCCCCTTTGGGTAGTTGATTTCCCCCTCCTCGAATGGGATGAGGAGACCGGCAATTACCACGCCATGCACCATCCTTTTACATCCCCCAAACCCGGACAGCAGCAGTTATTGGAAACCGATCCGGGTGCCGTGAGGGCGAATGCATACGACCTTGTCCTTAATGGCAATGAAATCGGGGGGGGTTCTATTCGGATTCACGATAAAAAAACACAGGAAAGCATGTTCAGGCACCTTGGCTTTACCCGGGAAGAGGCCAGGGCGCAATTTGGATTTTTGATCGATGCCTTTCAGTATGGTGCTCCGCCTCATGGAGGCATCGCCTTTGGGTTGGATAGATTGGTAGCCATACTCGGGGGGCAGGAAACAATTCGTGATTTTATCGC
>DATGCB010000533.1:0-13867 GCA_035312365.1 Eudoraea sp.
CCACGTTCAGTTTGAAGATCTGGCCGTCGCCTCCCGCTTCCCTGAAAAAACGGAACCCATTGGTCCTTAAATTCTGTATGTCCGGGAACTCGGGTCTTTCTGTATCTTCGGGTCCCATGACCAATATCCCTGCCCGATCCGGATCTCCATTTATTTTATACCAAAGCGTTGCGCTGAATTCCGCGGTGTTCAGGCTGTTTGCAGGGAAGGTTAAATGGGAATCAGCCGCGCCTGCATAGGCGTTATCTCCTTCAGCACCTTCACCCGCAAATCCGGTAGTGCCTACCATAGTAGCGTCCGAATTGCTGAAGAGTTCCTTGTTATCTCCGTCGAAAGGCATATAGAACATTTCCCCATCAAAGGATCCGACAAAACCACCTGCTTCTGTGGTCATGATATCCTGTACCTCGGCAGGGGAAAGCGTCCTGTTAAAAAGTCGCAATTCGTCCATATAGCTGTTATCCGACTTATGATCCCATCCGATAAAGCGCGGGGCACCAGACATGATGGACAGGATGTCACAACCCGTCCAATCGACCCCTGTAAAATCTCCCTGGCTCACGATTTGACCATTTATATAAACAGTACTCTGTGTGCCAGAGATGGTAAACGCCATATGGGTCCATCCTGCATCGGCTGAAATATCTGCCGCGGCTCCTCCATCGAACCAACTGTCACCGTCCCCACGACCTACATTGAGTTTAAACCGTTGGTTGCCTCCTGCATTTTCACGGAAAAACCGGAACCCGCTGGTACGGTTGTTCGGGGCCCCTGGGTTGGCATCATCCGGTGGCCCAATGACCAGGATTCCAGCCCGGTCCGGGGCTGCGTTTACCTTATACCAAAAAACGGCCGTAAATTCCGAGCCTAAAAGCCCGACTGTAGGAAAACTCAGGTACGAATCTGTCGCACCGGCATAGGCATTACTGCCCACAAAGCCATCCCCTGAAAAACCTGGAGTCCCAATTTTTTCTGCCTGCCTAAGGCCTACGAGGTCAAAATAATCGCCATCAAAAGGCATGTACAATGTTTCTCCGGCATACATTGGAACATACGCAGGTTCCTTGGCAAAATTCACGGTAACCGAAGTCGATTTACCGTCCAAATCTGTAGCAGTAATGGTAAGTTCGTGCTGCCCATCCGTTAATTTATCGTATACCAGATCATTCATAAGTACACGGCGATAGTCCTTAAAATCGCTAAAGTTTCCTATGTTCTTTCCATCCAGCAACACATCCACTTTTGCGACTTCAATATCGTCCGTAACTTCAAAATCTATGGTGATCGAAGTTACCGTTTCCAGCACCTTGATCGTGCCCCCCTCTGTGGGGAAATTTATTACCACTTGTGGGGCGGAGGCATCCGCTCCGGGATCTACCTGCGTAATTGAGTCAATCCCCTGGTCACAACTGTAAAGAAGTGAAATAGCCAGGACGCACGTTAGAATATCTTTTAGTTTCTTCATGAGTTTGTTTTTTACATCTTTCTCTTTATAGCATTTTAATTATTTAAATCCCCCAAAATAGGAAACTGATCTACCTGGGCCTGTGGATACGGGAGGAAGGTTTTATCTTCTGAAAAAGTTCTCCCGTCATAACTCAGTTCATCAAATCTGTCAAGGCGGATAAGGTCGAAATAGCGTTTACCCCATTCCATGCTGAGTTCCGCATATTTTTCGTCAATGACATCGTCCAGGGTAACGCCCGATAATGCCGGCATGCCTGCCCGTGTGCGGACTAAATTTACGGCCTGGTCTGCACTCATGGCAGAACCGCTGGCTCCCTGTGCAAGGGCCTCTGCGTACATTAGCAAAATTTCAGCATAACGTATGATTGAAAAATTCTTATTGCTGCCATATTCTGTCCGGCCGGGTATTAATTGATTGGAAGGCAAATAATGCTTGCCGCTCGCAAATAATGCACGGGCATAGTCAGTGATCACATCTCCATCCCTGGTCGTGTTGGAGACAAAGCCAGGCAAGGTGGCATAAGCTGGATCGGTCTGCAACTCCGCTATGCCCCTGTCAGTAAACAACACGCTGGTCTCCAATCGTACGGTTTCCCCCCGATCAAGCATAAATTTGATGAATTTAAAACTTGGTTCAAAGAATCCCCAACCGCTACCGGCCCCATCAACTGCAGGAGTCCAGTTTTGAGGACCATAAGGTGCATATAAATGACCTTCTCTGTCCCCTTCGCCCTGCCCGAAGTCGGAATACTGGAGATCGAGGATGCTTTCATCGCTCAGCTTCCCGGGAGTTTTGAACAATTCGTAAAAATCAGGGAAGAGACTGAACCTACCGGAACTTATGATTTGCCCTGCAGCGTCTGCTACTGCCTGATAATTCTTTAACTCCTGATTCGCCAGTGCTTTAAGGGCCAGGGCCGTATATCGGGTAACCCCTCCCGGGAGATCGGTTCGTTCGTTGGGGCGCACATTGGGCAATAACGGTATTGCCTCATCCATCTGATCAGAGATATGCTGCATCACCTCAGCCTGAGTCGGGACTTCTGTTAAATCCAAAAGGGCTCCCGTGTCAGACGATTCCGTAATAAAGACGTCGCCCCAGGTTTGGGAAATGTGAAAGAGCATCATGGCCCTTAACACCTTGATCTCAGCGATATACTGATTTCCCCTGACAATCCCGGCATCATCCGCAAATTCCTGGAACCTCGCGATCTGTTCCATGGCGGTATGGGCCGAAATGACATCTACATAAATATTCTCCCATAGGGAATTGTACATCCAGTAGTCCTTGTTGTAGTTATAAATATCGGTTTCGGCATAGTCTTGCTGGTCTCCGAGTCCTCCCGCATTTACATCGTCTCCTCTTACCGCAATGAGCAGGGGTTGTTCCCATCCGCGGGATTGAAATGCTTCATACACCCCAATGATGGAGAGTATCATTCCCGAGGCATCTGTAAAATCAGTGCCTCCCGCAAAATTATTGTTCTGTTGAGGTTCATCCAGTTTTGATGTGCACCCTATAATGGCCAGGATTGACAGGGCCATCAGTGTTTGTCTTTTAATTTTCTTAAATCGTTTCATAGTAGCTTTTTTAAATTTTTACATTTACTCCAAAAGTATACACGGCAGGTATCGGATAAGTCTGATTATCAACGCCATCAGCTACCTCCGGGTTAAAACCGTTATAATTGAATATGGTAATCGGCTTCTCCGCGGTAAGGTAGATTCGGGTTTGGGGAATCCCTTTCAGGTCTCCTTTTTTGTTAATAGTATACCCCAAGGTAATATTTTGTATCCTGAAAAAGTCGCCCTCCTCAACGTAATAGTTGCTCAAGCGTTGGTTCCAACCCTTCCTTACCCCGGCGGATGACGGATAGCTATTTGTAGTGCCCTCACCGTGCCATCGGTTTATGGCAAAATCCCGGTCCCAGTTGGTGTCATTGGTAAAGATCACCTCCCCCCGTTTGCGGTTGAGGATCTTATTACCTCCCTGGCCCAATCCGCTTGCAGAAATGTCCCAGGCCTTGTAATTAAAGCCAAGATTAAATCCAAAGGAGTACGATGGGAGGAAGGAACCGAGAACCTTTCTGTCGTCGTCGGTAATATCCCCGTCGCCATTAAGGTCCTTGTATTTAAAATCCCCGGGCTCCAGGTTATTGGCCACTGCCACCGGATCGGCCTGTATTTCCGCATCATTTTGATAAACGCCCGCAACCTCGCGTCCGTAAAAGGCAAAAATTGATTCCCCAACGATGGATCGCTGCCTGAACTCTGCCGTCCCGGCATCGAGGAACGGCTGACCGCCAAGGTCGAGCACCTCATTGGTTAAGGAAGCGAAATTGCCCCCAATACTATAACTAAAATCTTCAGATACCTGCTTGTTCCAATTAAGTGCTATTTCCAGGCCGCTGTTGCGGATTTCGCCAATATTTTGCCTGGTTGATCCTGGAATCAAAGGTCTTTCCACGGGAATGACCGCGTCTTTGGTGTCGCGAACGTAGTAATCCGCTTCCAGGGATAAATTGTTATTGAGCAAGCGGGCCGAAATACCACCATTGACCTCCTCGGTCACCTCCCATTTAAGGGCGGTAAAATCACTGCTTGTATTTACCCCGCTGAATAAAATATCTCCCAAAGCGGTGGTCACCACATCCGAGGTAATGGATCCTTCGCTTGAAGGGATCTTGTCATTCCCCAATTCGCCCCAGCTGGCGCGTAACTTCAGGAAATCGAAAAGTCCATTGTTTTCCATGAACGACTCTTCAGACAGGACCCAGCCTATCCCCACTGTTGGAAAATAGCCCCATTTTTCCTGGTACTTATTGGTGCCATCTGCCCGGTACGTACCATATAGCAGATATTTGCCGTCAAAATTATAGGAGACCCTTCCAAAAAAGGAAAGCCCGTATTCCCTCCTGCCGTCGTCTGTAACATCATCAGCAACAATGGTCTGGGCCAGATCCAGAAAGTACGCCTCTTCCCCGGACAGCGGAAAATTCAGTCCCCTGGCTTCGAGTTTATCAAAGGCTTCATCCCTGAAGGAGGCCCCGCCGAGAATGGTAAGGTCATGCTTGCCAAAGGTATCCGTATAGGTCAGCGTATTATCCCATATCTGGTTGGATACGGTTTCACTTCGCTTAAACAAATTGGCATCCTCCCTTTGAAAATTATTCCCGATGAAATAAGGTAAGCGAACTTCCCGCCGGTTGGCCGTTTCAAAGTTGTGGTTATATGCGGTCTTGAATTTTAATTTTTCCGGTACAATGTCTATTTCTGCGTAAAAATTGGCCAGGATGCTCCTTAATTTTATCCTGTTCTCACTAAAGTCGAGCAAGGGAAAGGGGTTCTGTCCCCCCCTGTACCCCAGATCCTGGGCATTGGCATAGTTGGTAGGAAAAACGTTAGGATCCCCGGCCAACAGAGGATCAAAAACGGGCAAAATAGGTACCGCAAAGTATGCGACCCTCCAGGCAGATTGTTCGGGATCGAACCTCGTTGCATTGCTCAACACCAGATTTCCTCCAATGGTAATATGATCATTTACCTTAAAATTGATCTTACTCCTTAAATTAAACCGTTCGTATTCGTTCTTTGTTTTTAGCAGTCCGTCCTGAGCGAAATAGTTGGCCCCGATAGCATAGGTAGCGCTTTCACTTCCGCCCGTGACATTAATGCTGTGATTCTGAATGACTGCGTTCCGCATAACCTCATTGTACCAATCAGTATTTACCGCAGGTACGTTAGGATTGATGCGGCTTCGGCCATAGCGCTGCATAGCATTGAGAATGAATTCAGCATCAGGTGCCGACCCGGATTCAAGGGCAAGGGTAGTAAACTGTTCGGCATTCGCCAATTTTAAGACGTTCTGTGCTACCTGATAGCCTGTATACCCGTTATAGGTTATTTCCGGTTTTTGGTTAAAAGACCCGGATTTTGTTTCTATCAAGATCACCCCATTGGCAGCACGCACGCCATAGATAGCTGCTGCCGAAGCATCTTTCAACACTGAAACCGAAGCGATATCAGAAGGGTTTAAAAAATCAATGTCATTAAAGAATGCGCCATCCACAACAAATAACGGACCCGACGGGCCGGACGCGTCGGCACTGTAAGAACCGATCCCGCGCACCCTGACCGTAGGAGATTGTCCCGGACTTCCGTTATTGACAATTTGAAGGCCTGCTACCTTTCCCTGCAGGGCCTGCATGGCCTGGCCGGTAGGGGTTATTTCCAGTTCCTCTGATTTTATTGTAGTAATGGCCGATGTAAGATCCTTTGATTTCATCTCACCATATCCAATGACCACTACCTCATCAAGCGCTTCAGCGTCTTCCTGCAAGGTTATATTAATGACAGACTGTCCTCCAACAGGGATTTCCTGGGTGGTAAAACCAATATAGCTGACGACCAGCACCCCATTGGAAGGCACATTGGCCAGGCTATAGTTTCCGTCAAAATCGGTTTGGGTTCCCGTAGTAGTCCCTTGAAGGACGATACTGGCACCCGGAAGAGGTTCTCCATTAGGGTCCGCCACCTGTCCTGACACCGTGATATCCTGTTGCGCATGTGCAACAAACTGGAACAGAATCAGGCAGATCAATAAAAAAATGTTTGGTAATTTCATAAGTATTCAAGGATTGAGTTAGATTATTGCTAATTTATCAAAACCTCCCGGGGTTAAGCAGAGATAGGAATACATAAAAACTACATCACTAAAAATAGCGCCCGAAACCACTACTTTCTCGGTATTTGCAGTAGCGACTACAACTTATATTCAAAAATATTTAACATTGTGATGTAGAAATGATGTAGTCGTGTCGAGGGCAGTAAGCGTGGGTGCTCTCCCTATAAGATACAAAATTTATCGCAACGTGATCAGGAAATTGGAAATGTTCTGTGATCCGTCTATCCGGAGCTTCTTCCGCAACCTGTACCGGTGAATTTCGACACCCCTGGTAGAGATGCCCATCAGGGGAGCGATCTCCTTGGAGGAAAGATTCATTTTGAGGTAGGCACAAAGTTTCAGGTCCTTGGGTGTAAGGGTCTTATACCTGTTCAGGAGTACCTCAAAAAAATCTTCGTGCAATTCTTTAAAATTTACCTCAAAGTGTCGCCAATCTTCATCGTCATTGATAGAACTGTTCAATTTCTTCATGAAGGATCTGTAACGCTGCTGATTGGAGAATTTCTCCTTGTTTATCAGCAGTAAATTCTTAAGCTCCAGGATGAGTTCATTCTTTTTAGCCACGTTCATGGTGGTGCTTGCCAATTCCTTTTGTTTGAGCTTAATCTCCTTAGCCAGTTTTTCCTTTTCAAGCTGGGCAAGCCGTTCCTCCTGTTCCCGATGCAACTGTTCCTTTAATTTGTTGTGTCTTCGCTCCAGTTTTCGGCGGTTGTACCACCGTATCAGGAAAACCACTCCCAATAGTGCCAATGCATAAAATGCCAGGCTCAGCCAGGACAGGTACCAGGGCGGTGCAATCTCAAAGTGGATTACTTTAGGGACAGAACGCTTATTGTCAATACTTATGGTGGAGGCATTTAATTGGTAATTGCCAAAGGGAAGATTTTGAAAATGGATGGTCCCGTTATCCAAAATGTCCGATTCTTCAACGGGGCCCTTTAACTCGTAATAGTACCTTGGCTGTCCCATGCTTGCGGCTGAGATCTCAATGCCTATGTCCTGGGATCTTTTATAGGGTATTGCAAAAAGGGTATCCCCAATGGCATACCTGTTTTCTATATCTTTAAAGGCGCTGAGCCTTGGGGTTGGCAATTCAAAGTCATCCAGATAGTTCCGAAACTTAGAAAGATTGAGCTCTCCAAAACCGTCGCTCAATGTAAAATAATAAACGGAGTCCCCCTGATTGATCATATTCTCGGCTTCCGGAACCCATCGCTTCTGAAGTTGGGCATCATCCAGCACAAAATAGTCTTCCCGCAGGTTCGTATAAATGACTTCTTTTGACGCTTCATGATCAATAAACCAAAAGTATTCGTCCCCGTAATGGATAAGATTTTTATGGTTGAAGGATTGAAATTCTTCAAAAACAATGATTTCGCCCAAAATAGGATCATATTTATACCAGGTGCCTTCACTCCATAGCACAATTTGGTTTTTTATGGAGTACAATTTGATATTATAAATATTCGGGATCTCATCGGTGTTGAATTCCCGGATCTCAACCACTTCATCGTGGTGGGCATTCAACTTCATTCTAAAAACACCTTTATAGGGGTGGGCCGCCCATAAGGTGTGCGCGTCTTCAAAACACAGGTATTTAACCGGATTATCTGCCTCCCTGACCTGCGTAACTACCCAATCCCCCAGATCGTTTTTATGATATTTTGCAAGGCCCGTGTACGTCCCCTGCAGAAACATGGCTCCTGCTTGCGGAATTTTGACTGTCCTGTAACCGCCGGAGATATCCGACACTTTTTCAAGATTGCCGTCCCTTAGCTTAAAGGTACCCGTATTATGGCCACAGAATAATTCATCATCAATCACTTCAAGGTCCCAAACATGGCCCTGGGATCCTTCAACAAATGTCAATTCATTATCCCGAAAATAGTAGATGCCCGTATTGCTGCCCATATACAGTACATCTTCATGCATGGCAAGGTCGTAAACTGTCCCCACGGTTCCGCTAAAGTCTGTGTAATATGAAAGCGGGTTGTTCAGCTGGATCCGGTCGATCCCATTATCCAGGCCAAGCCAAAGCTGTTCCCTGAATTGAAGCAAAGAAAGCACCGTATTATTCTGTAGCCCCGCTTTCCGGTTTATTTTTTCGTTTTTATCTGCCACAGGATCGTATATATAAACCCCATCCTTAATGGTGCCAAACGCTATTTTACCATTGGTCAATGCCAGCATTTTGTTAAGTTCGTTCAGTTGGAGGTCCCCGTTGACATCTTCTTCCCAGGGGGTCAGCGAATTGTCTTTGTACAGAAAACATCCTTCCAGTTTAGTGCCGATCAGCAACCCCTCCTTGATTGTGATCATATCATTTACAGCTTTGTTCTGCAAAAGGCCCCTGCTTTCTATCGGAATTAATGTATTGTCTGCTAATTCATATATCCCTGCGCTGCCGCCGGTGACCATAATTCTATTTTTATAGATGGTAATGTCCGACACCACGAACCTCGGGTCCACCACGGTAATTTTATCGTCCCGGTATCTGTAGATGGCCGAAAAAGACCTGAAAATTATTTCTTCTCCATACGATAGGATCTCCCAAAAGTCTTCATTCTTAAAAACCCGGTCTTTGATTAATGGAATGAGTGAAGTATATTCCAAAAGACCCAGTTCGTTCTCTGTCCAGTAACCAAATTCCTCATACGAACCCGTATATATCCGATGGCCTACACTGGCCACAGAGCGAATGGTGGTGTTGTTTGGCAGGTTATACAACACCCATTGTTCTCCGTTGTAATGCAGTAATCCGCTGTTGTTGGCAACAAATAACTCCCCGTCTACGTTTACTGAGAGGTCCCAGTTTTTCCCAGCCGCGTTATACTCAAAAACCCGGTAGTTCTGTATAGGGGGCATTAAATTTTGACCCGACAGGCAAACCGGTATTATTAGCAGTAGTACCGCCAACACTGGAAGGATTTTTAAGATTGGTCTTTTCATTTCCTGTCAAAAAATTATGCTGTGGTAAGATACAAAAAACCCACAGGGGTCATCCGGCAGGCCACCCATTGATCACTTTTTACGGGAAAGCCTGCCCCCTGTTTAATACTTCCCCCGAAAGTTGTTTTTTATCTGTTTAGAAATGAGTATATTAGAAATGATTTATTAGTTAAATAATCTAGTGTCATGGGAAAAATTAAGACGTTAAACAAATGGGCCAATGCCCATACGTATTATTGGTTGGATCTGGTACGGGCTGCCCTTGGTGTTTTTCTTATTGTAAAAGGGGTCGATTTTATGTCGAATCTTGAACAGATGGTGACGGTTATGGAACCTTTTCAGGATATGCCGGGTAGTTGGTTGATTATGCATTATGTGATTGCCGCCCATTTTGTAGGTGGATTTCTGATTGTCATCGGTTTATTTACCAGGTGGGCTGTTTTGACACAGTTACCCATCTTATTCGGTGCAATCCTGACAAATTTTCTGGGCGAGATGAACCTCCCGAATCTCTTAACAGCCTTGATCATATTTTTGATCTGTATTTTTTTCGTTTTTTACGGTGGTGGCAAACACTCTGCTGATTATTATTTAAAAATGCAGAAATAAGTGCCCTGAACGAATCATGTGCCCTTGATGTTTTCTTACATGGTACTGAATACCTCCTTGTTGCCCAATGATTGCAATACTTTTCCCATAGGCATTTTTTTGATCTGTTCTAACTTCCGTCATAGCCTATAGCTGCTTAATTAAATAACATCCCCCTTCCTAAATGTTCATCAATGGACCTTATCAGTAATTTAAAGGATTAAAAGCCAATACACATATTTATTCGCTACCATTCCTCCTTTCTGAATGACCAAGATCACCTTCATAAAATTGTGAAGGTTTTTTTACAACCAAACCTTAAAAAGAAACGCGAAAGTTTCCAAATGTGCTCGTCATAATGATCGGGGTTATCCTGTTGTCAACAGTTTTAACCCACATCATACCCCAGGGGGAATATGAAATAATGGTCCACCCTGAAACGAATCAAATAAATGTTGTTCAGGGTTCTTATCGCATAATTGATGCCCCTTCTGTCAGTATATTTGAAACTTTTATGGCGATCCCGGAAGGGTTTATTTTACGGGCGGATCTTATAGCGTCAATACTGCTGATCGGAGGGAGTTTTTTTATTATTGAAAAGACAGGGGCATTAAAAGACGGCATCGAATATCTCACTTCGGCCCTTCGCGGCAGGGAAGAAGTTGTTTTAGTTCTGGTGTCCCTTGCATTTCTTACCGGTGGTGCCTTAAGTGGGTTGCAGGAGGAAATTATTGCGATGACCACTGTTCTGTTATATCTGACGGCGCGTTTGGGATACAATTCTTTTGTTGCGGTTGCAATTAGTTTTGGTTCCGCAATTCTTGGGGCGGCATGCAGCCCAATCAACCCTTTTGCCGTTGGAATTGCACAAAAGGAAACCGATCTTGATTTTTTATCCGGAAGCGGTTTCCGACTCATTTTTATGGCCATAGCCTTTATCTTCTGGATGTATATGATTATCAGATATGCAAATAGAAACAAGGTGGTCAAAGAAGAAAAACTCCATATTAAAGTGAAGAGCCTGAATAAGCGAAGTGCCTTCATCCTGGGGTTGGTGGTCCTTAGCTTCGTGTTTCTAATCGTTGGTGTCTTAAATTACAATTGGGGGTTTAACGAAATGTCCGCCGAATTTTTTGCTCTTGCCCTTTTGGTGGGCATTATTGGGAAGCTTGGAATAAATGGAACCAGTGAAGCATATATTGAAGGGTTTAAATCAATGATCTTTGCCGCCATGATCGTGGGTCTGTCCAGTAGTATATCCATAATTCTGGAGCGGGGACTCATCATTGATACTATAATTTACGGCCTATTTACACCCATGCAGTATTTACCTAAAAGTTTATCCGCAATTTCTATGTTAATTTCACAGTCCCTGCTCCATTTTGTGGTCCCAAGTTATTCCGGGCAGGCTGTTCTAACGATGCCCATATTGGCTCCATTGTCTGATTTGATAGGCCTTTCAAGACAGGTTTGTGTCTTGGCCTATCAGTACGGCGCCGTTATGATGGACCTGCTTATCCCAACCAATGGGGGGCTTATGGCGGTGCTGGCTATTGCCGGTATCTCATTTGATAAGTGGTTTAAGTTTGCCTTTAGATTCATCCTGGTTATATTGGCCCTTGCTTCCATTGCCCTGATTGTGGCCATCACCATAGGACTGTAATTCCCGGACTTACAATTTTTTCCGAAACCCTAATGCCCCAATGACATTAAAAATTCATGTAACCACCGCAAAATTGTTGGCCTCTTCCTCCACCCGTTGTAGGAATTTATGGTGAAGCATTAAAGGTTCGTTGATCCGCTCAAAATCGTTATTGCTTCAGAATTCATTCTTATGTATTAATTATATATATTAGACACCGGGAAAGTAAACTTAATTTATTTCTAAGCATTTCAATGCCTTAAGAACCCCTCCCTCTCAGGCAGTGCACCCGCTATATTATATGAACAATATCAGCCCTAACCTTTTTCTGTTTCATTTTCAGTAATGAAGGGAAGCAAATTACATACAGCGCTCTTAGAGCAGGAATTCGGCCAGATAAGGCTTCATATTTTAAAGCAGGAAAATGAATGGAGAATGGTTCATTTATACGATGAGGAGTATATTTCCAGGACCATGGCTATAGTGCGGTTTAATAATTATGCAAACCCTGTGATAAAAGCATCGCACGCAAGGATTTTCGAGGGGGAATTGCTGGGTATGACCTTATTGAAAGATGATATCCCTTATGAAAAATCAGCTGCGGCCAGGGTCGCAGTAACCCTTCCGGATTGGCTTAAAGCGGAATTCAGGTCATCCGTGGATATCACCATGGGACTTTATTCTCAAATTAGTATCCTTGACAGGGATAAAAATGAAGTATTTTTATATGCCGATTTATTTGAAATTATTCCCCCGGATATTTTACATTTATTTCCGGGTACAGGCAAAATGCCGGACATCCCAGACAAAGAAATGATTTCGCTGCTGAACTTTGCAGGGATAAAAACGGCACCAACAGAACCTAATATATGATGAAGTGCATCGTCATCGGCGCAGGGCCGGGAGGCATCGTGGCCACCAAAGAACTACTGGAAAAAGGCTTTAAAGAGGTTATTTGCCTGGAACAGGCTTCCGGGATTGGGGGTATTTTTTCAAGGAGCTACGATAACCTGGTACTCACCTCATCCGTTACCTTCAGTATGTTTTCCGATTTCTGGGTTGGGGAGGGGAAAAGTCACCACTTCTGGACCAAGGATGAAGCTGTTGCCTATTGGACCGCCTATGCAGATCATTTTAAGGTAACGGACCACATTCGTTTTGCAAGCAAGGTGGAAAAAGTACGGTTAAATGAAGATGGCGACTGGGCCGTTGCCCTGTCCTCCGGTGAAATACTGGAATGCAAACATCTGGTGATGGCCATTGGCAATAATAACATTCCGAAATATCCGGATTGGAAAAACGAAATTAAGGCAGTGTCCTGTTCCCATTCAAGGGATTATAAAAGAGCGGATTCTTTTGCCGGAAAAAATGTCCTGGTAGTTGGTGGTGGCGAATCAGGTTCCGATGTAGCCTACGAAATTGCACAGGTAGCCAGCAAATGCTGGGTAAGCCTCCGTGCTACCACCGGATGGATCGTTCCGAGAAAGCGGGGTGGCCATGCTGCCGATGTCTCAACGCACCGCGGAATTTGGGATCTGCCGCGTGAATATGGGCGTAAATTAAGCCCATTTGTGCTAAAACTTGAGCGCGCCCGGAAAGATCCGGTCTTTGATGCTTTAGCCGATTTAAATGAGAAGGTTGAATCCCCGAATGGGATATGGGGGATTTTCGGGACCAAGACCCTGGCTTTACCCAAGGCTATTGCACATTATGGTTGCGAGGTCGTCGGGAAAATAACCGGGGTGAAAGACGGCGGAAGGGTATTGGAAACGGCAGACCATAAAACGCTCAGGGATGTCGATGCCATTGTATTTTGCACGGGATATTTAAATATGGCAGATTTTCTTCCGGAGGAACTCAGGGCATGTGATCCACGCAGGATGTACAAGCACATATTCCATCCTGATTTTGGAGATAAGCTGGCCTGGATAGGATGGGCACGGCCAGGATTTGGTAGTCAGTTCCCCATCATGGAGATGCAGGCACGCTATAGTGCCTTAATTTTCAACGGAGATCTGCCACTGCCCTCCAGGGAGGAAATGCAGCAGGTTTGTCTAAGTGATGAGGCTATGTACATTGACCAGTTTGTGGGGAATGCCACCCGCATCCGGAGCCTGGTAGATTACCATGGTTACATGAACGGCCTTGCTAAAATTATAGGTTGCTACCCTCCCCTGACCAGTTATTTTTTTACGCAGCCCAGATTATGGCTGCATCTGATGTACGGGCCTACACAGGCGACTCAATTCCGCCTTCGCGGACCCGGAAAAAAAGTAAAGCTGGCGCGCGAAATCATATCTCAGCTGCCTATCAGTACCTTTAACCATATAGTAAAAGCAGGGTTGCGGGGCAGGGCTTATTATGCCCTGAAATCGTTCATTCCTCCTTTTCTCAGGACGGCGGCAGGAAGCGGGTCTGCCGTTAAATAAAATCAAAACGAAATCCGCTAAGGAACCTCTGTGAATTATGAACCGAAAACCGGGTTATTTTAATCTGCTTCCCTGTAGCTTTAAGAACGTGTTTCGCTTTTTTGGAAA
>DATGCB010000534.1:0-2494 GCA_035312365.1 Eudoraea sp.
AAAATAGAAAATCCTATTATATTGAAAGGTCGGCAGCCATCATAGCCGCGGTTATTTTGATACAAACTTTGTATTTTAAGTTTTCCGCCCACCCGGATAGTGTATATATCTTTTCCAGGATTGGAGGAGAACCCTATTTAAGAATTGGTTCCGGAATTGTAGAATTGATTATCAGCGTGTTATTATTGTATCGTAAAACATCGCTTTTGGGCGCTCTATTGGGAATTGGAGTGATGGCGGGTGCTATTGGTCAGCATCTGTTTGTATTGGGGATAGTGGTCAATGAAGATGGCGGGGCGCTTTTTTCCCTGGCATTGATAACCCTTGTTTGTTGCTCGGTGATACTTTTTATAAAGAGGAAGGCATTGCTACCGTATATTTCTAAAAAATGACCCTGGTATCTCCCATATTGCGTACTAGATGTTGGTATATAAAACTGACGAATTGGGAGTATTGGCCTAGTTGGACCTTTTACGTACCCGTTTGGATACAACATTTTTGGTTATCGATAAAAGTTAAGAATTTGTTTTTCTTTCTCGCGACCAACCCCGTAATAGACGGATTTATTCTGAGCGACTCAAAATTTAAAACCCTGCAAATGGTCCCCGATAAATACAGGCCAAAATCCATTTACGTGGATTCCGGAAGTACGCAGGGACAAGTGCTGGAATGGATGCAGAAAAAAGCTATTGGTTTTCCTGTCGTATTAAAGCCGGATATTGGTTTCAGGGGGATCAAAGTAAGCAGGGTGGACAATGAAATAATGCTGAGAGATACGCTCACTGAGATGAGGGTACCCCATATTCTTCAGGAATACATTGCACATCCTTTAGAACTCGGTATTTTTTATTACAGGTACCCCAATGAGGACAGGGGAAATATACCTTCAATAACGATTAAAGAATTTTTATCCGTAGAAGGTACCGGGAGAGATACTTTGAAGGAACTCGTTTTTCAAAACCCCAGAGCTATATTACAAAAGGAGAAAATTAAAAACCAATTCAATACATTTTGGGATGTGGTTTTGGCCAAAGGTGAAAAGTTAAAACTGGAAGCTATCGGGAACCATAATCTTGGGACAAAGTTTAGAAATGGAAATCATCTTTTGGATGATAAATTGCTTGAAGTTTTTGATGAACTGAGTTTTAAAATGAATGGATTTTACTTTGGCAGGTTCGACATTAAAGCAAATTCCCTGGAAGACATCAAATTAAAGAAAGAGTTTAAAATCCTCGAGGTAAATGGGGTAGGAGGAGAACCAACGCATATATACGACCCGGACCATTCCTTTGTCGATGCCTGCAGCGATCTGTGTTTTATCTGGAGAGTGGCTGCAAAAATTGCCTGTTTGAATTTTAAGGAAGGTATTCGCAAACCGACATATCAACATGCCAGAAGGAAGTGGTTGTTGTATACTGCCTATAAATCAAAATTGCTTGCTTAGGCAAAAGATGGCTTCCTCCCGGTGATGTAGTTGAATTGGTTCCCGCCAGGCTATTTTGGATTCAATGCCCGGACCGGTCAATGTTTAGCCACACTTTATTAATTTTCATGGAGTAATATCTCCTCCGATGGTCCATAGCCGTATCCCCCGGATAGTAATCCAGGCCGATTCAGTTTTTCAATTATTTTTCCAATAGTAGAAATAACCGTCCTCGGCCCCTATTAGCAGATCTGGCCTTCCCTTTTGGTTCCAATTGACCAGGGTGGGACTGGTGGTATGGCCCGCTAACTTTACGTCCGATAAATCCCCCATAAACCTTAAGCTGACCTTGTCTTTTGTCTGCCCCACATTTTCATATAGTGCAGCGTTTAAACCATTGATGATGATATCTGTATCACCATCCAGGTCCCAATCCCCGAACGTGAGTTTTCGCCTTCCACTAGCCCCATATTTTTGCCCGTTAAGCCGGAGGGGACCGTTAAGACGATCGATTAATTCGCTCTTCCGGTCAAAGGTACCGTTGACCGAATAGAATATGCGTTTTCCGGGATGTAGCAGAAGGGAATCATCCTTTTTAAAGCGTTGATAATAAGCAAGGTATCCTTCCTGATCCAGCATAATTAGATCAGTTAGTCCATCTTTATTCCAGTCGAAGGCTGTGGGGGTGGTCCGCCATTGGGTGGCGAGCGTATTGGGTTCCGGATTCCACCAGAACCATTCGGGTTTTGGGGCCTTTTCTTTCCATTGCACCTGTATAGGTTGTTCGTTGCCAAGCCGGGGCTTCCCTCTGGACCCAGTATTTTCAAACCAAACGACTTTTCCCCAAATCGAATTAACGATCAGGTCCTTAAGCCCATCATTGTTCCAATCTGCCACAGATAACGTGGTATAGCCCCATTTGGCTTCACAAGGACCCTGGATCGATCCGTTTTCCCCGGCCTGAATTCTAATTACGCCTTTTTCATCTTCCAAAAGTACCGGCCGCCCCCATTTGGGTGTTTCACCATTTTCAAGATTTTCGATAAAGGCGATATAACCCGCTGAATTTCC
>DATGCB010000535.1:0-5519 GCA_035312365.1 Eudoraea sp.
GGGGCAGTAATACCCCGGAAGTATTTCCAGACGCTGAAAACCATATTGTCGGGATCCCTGAAGACCATATCCAGCAGGCCGTCAATAAAATGCCCCTGAAGCATCATAAGGATCGCCCAGGCACGCATCGCATCAATAAAATATAATCTCGCAGCTTTTTGTTCCACTGTGGTCCTTAATATGGAGCAACCGGTATTGCTGTTTACAAAAGGGGACCTATTGTGCTGGTCAATCCAAATTTGCCCGCCTGATCGTCCCCGGCAATGATCAGGTGCTTTAAACTTCTTCTACACCCATATACTGTTCTGACCGCTTGTTTGGATGTTTTCAAGTGCAAAATTAGATAAAATGCTCGCAATTCAATCCTATTTGCGGTATTTTCGTTCCCTGAACATATTTAACATACCTATGGCGACACTATTGGCATTTGCGGGCAGTAATTCCTCCACCTCGATCAATTTAAAACTGGTGCAATACACCGTCGGTTTAATTGATTCCCATGACGTACAACTTTTGAATATGGTTAATTTTCCCTTTCCCATGTACAGTGAGGATCGTGAGAGGGAAGAAGGCTATTCCAATTCCCTGATAGAACTTAAAGATGATATTGCCGGTGCGGACGGCCTTCTCATTTCGGTAAATGAACATAACAGCAATCCTTCGGCGTATTTTAAAAATCTTATCGACTGGCTTTCTCGCCTTGAGCTGAAGTTCCTGGAAGGGACAAAGGTGATGCTCATGTCAACATCCGGAGGGAAAAGGGGTGGTTCCGGTTCCCTGGAGGTAGTAAAAAACATACTTCCGCGTTTCGGAGCCGAAGTTGTTGCCAGTTTTTCCCTCCCCCAATATTATCAGAATTTTGATCCGGGAAATGGAATTAGCGATGAAGCACTGGCAGCACAACATAAGCAGGCGCTGGCCGAGTTCCTTTCTAAAATATAACATGCATTGAGGAAAAAGACCTCTTTTTCTAACGTCGATGTCACAATGTTCAGGGGTAACCTCTTGCTTTGGGCCCAGCAGTTTGAAGAGGTTTTGTGGTTAGAGAGCAATGGCCACACGGATCGCTATGGGTCATTTGATGCTCTGCTCGCGGTAGATGCGCTGACGTCCCTGGAAACAGATTACCGGAATGCCTTCGATGCCCTGAAGGAATATCAAAACCAGACCGGCGATTGGCTTTTTGGCTATTTGTCCTACGATCTTAAAAATGATGTGGAAGCTCTTTGTTCCCGCAATCATGATGGCCTCGGTTTTTCAGAGCTCTATTTCTTCCAGCCAAAAAAAATTATTTGTATCAAGGGGAATACTGTCGAATTCCAGTATTTAAACATGGTGGATGAAGAGGTTGAAACAGATTTTAAGGAAATTTCAGCCATAAAACCGAGGGCGGGCAGGTCAAAAAAGAATCATCCCCCCAAAATAAAACTTCGGATATTTAAGGACGCCTACTTTGAACAGGTCCGGAAAATGCTGGAACACATCCACAGGGGCGACCTGTATGAAGCTAATTTTTGTCAGGAATTTTTTGCGGAAAACACGGTCATAGATGCTTTAAAAACCTATGAAAAACTCAACGATATATCACGGTCACCCTTTGCTACCTTTATGAAACACGGGAACAATTACGTATTGTCAGCCAGTCCGGAACGTTATCTGAAAAAACAGGGGAATACCATAATTTCACAACCCATCAAGGGAACTGCAAGGCGGTCAAGAAAGAGGTCAGAAGACAGGATACTGAAAAAGCGGTTGGAGGAAGACGTAAAGGAGCGGGCGGAAAATATCATGATTGTGGACCTGGTAAGGAACGACCTGTCTAAAAGCGCTTTGAAGGGAAGTGTTTCTGTTGCTGAACTTTGCAAGGTATATTCCTTTGAACAAGTACACCAGATGGTTTCTACGGTCACCGCCAAAGTATCGGAAAGCCAGGATCCCGTGGAGCTATTGAGGGAAACCTTTCCAATGGGAAGCATGACAGGGGCTCCCAAAGTGTCGGCTATGAAAATCATTGAGGCTTTGGAAGCCACCAAAAGGGGATTGTACAGTGGAGCAGTGGGGTACTTTACTCCTGAAAATGATTTTGATTTCAATGTGGTTATCCGGAGCATCCTGTACAATAAGGCGAAGGCATTTGTCTCCTTTTCCGTAGGCGGGGCCATTACCGCAAAGGCCTCTCCGGAAGAGGAATATCAGGAATGCCTGCTGAAGGCAAAAGCAATGAGGACGGTTTTGGAAGAGTAGATACCCTTCCTTCCGAACCATGCGCTACAGAAAAATATTCGAACCATTCAACGCTATTTTGCAGATGCACTTTAAAGAATTTACTTTAACCTCCTATAAGACCCAAATTTATGGTGCCAGTGTCCAACGCGACTCCGTTAAGGGGGTGGTCGTTCTCGTACATGGTTTTGGGGAGCATTGGGGCCGGTATACGGAGAGCGTCCTCCCTGTTTTATTAGATACCGGGGCCGCTGTGGTGGTTTATGACAATATTGGCCATGGCAGATCCGGGGGTAAGCGGGGTCACTGCCCCGGATATCAGGCTCTTTTGGATATTCTGGGGCAGGTGGTCGAAAAAGCGGGCGCATTATTTCCGGATACCAGCGTATTTCTTTACGGGCATAGTATGGGCGGAAATTTGGTCCTGAACTATGCCATTCGCCGCGATAACAGAATAAAAGGGATAATTGCCACGAGTCCCTATTTGCGACTGGCTTTTAAGATTCCTGCATGGAAAAGGCTGCTGGGCAAGGCAATGTTGCACATTCTGCCCTCTTTTACCCTCCCGTCAGGGCTGGATCCCCGCGGCATATCAAGGATAGCAGGTGAAGTTGATAAATATGTCAGTGATCCGCTGGTCCATGACAAGGTGAGCCCTATGTTTAGCTTTCCCATCATGGAGGCAGGGGAGTGGGTCATTGCCAATGCAGAAAAACTGCGACTTCCCTTAAAATTACTCCATGGAACAGCTGACCCAATCATAGATCATAAGGGAACCCTGGAGTTTCATCAGAAAGCTCCCAAATCCGATTTAACGTTATTTCCGGGTGCGTATCACGAATTGCATCACGACCTGTGCGGGACCGAAGCACTGGAAATCATACAAAATTGGTTGCAGCAGCAACTTTAAGTACTTTTGACCCGTGTTAATTGAGTTTGAAAAACATATTAAAAATGCGCATCCTGAACTACAGGACTATAGCTTCCTGCTGGCATGCAGCGGAGGTGTGGACAGTGTGGTACTTGCACATCTTTGCAACAGGCTGGACCTTGATTTTATCATCGCGCACTGCAATTTTAACCTGAGAGGCACAGAAAGCGATGCGGATGAATCCCTGGTGAAGGCTCTGGGGGATAAATTAAAGAAAAAAGTATTTGTATCTCATTTTGATACAATTGGTTACATCAATAAAAATAAAGTATCAGTTCAAATGGCAGCCAGGGAGCTCAGGTATGCCTGGTTTGCTGAAATCATGGAGGAGCACCACGTTAAAACCCTGGTAACCGCCCACCATGCCGATGATAATTTGGAGACCTTCCTGATCAATCTGTCCCGGGGAACAGGCATTGAAGGCCTTCGGGGTATCCCGGAAAAAACGGATTCAATCGCCCGGCCCCTGCTTGCCTTTACCAGGGAGCAGATTGAGGCCTATGCCAGGGAAGAACAGATTTCCTGGCGGGAAGATCCCAGCAACACGGATCCCAAATACCTCAGAAGCAGAATTAGAATGGAGCTGGTACCCCATTTAAAAGGGCTGCACCCAATGTTTATGGAGAATTTTGCAAAGACCCTGGGATATGTGTCGGGAAGCGCCTCCATTGTAATTAATTACATCACCACCCTAAAAAAGGGATTGTTTAAAAAGGAGGACAGCCGGTTAAAAATCGACATCTCCTCCCTTCTTGAATTGGAACCTGTCAGGGCCCATTTATACGAGCTTTTCAAAGAGTATGGATTTACTGAATGGGATGACGTACACGGACTGTTGACTGCGATGAGTGGCAAGGAGGTACGCTCGGGAACACATCGGCTGCTTAAAGACAGGGACCACCTGTTTTTGCAGGCTGTACCATCGGTAACATCGGATACATACGGATTTTCAATCACTGACCTTCCCGGCAAGTTGCCTGTTCCCATGGATGTTGAACCGGTGGAACGGATCACTGAAACCTCCAAAAAGATACTATATGTTGATAAAGAAACGTTAAACCATAGGCTCCAGGTAAGGAAATGGAGGAAAGGAGACTATTTTTATCCAATGGGGATGAAGGGTAAAAAGAAAGTATCCAAATTTTTTAAAGATGAAAAGATGGATATTATTTCCAAAGAGGAACAGTGGCTCCTTTGTTCAAGGGATGCCATTGTCTGGGTCATCGGAAGGAGGGGAGATGAACGGTTTAAGGTCACTGAAAACACGAGCAATATCTTGAAATTCACGATAAACGAATGAGCATTAAACACCTGTTTCTTATTTTCTTATCCTTCGGGCCCTTCGCAATTGCCCAAACCGAGGATGATCCGGTAATGTGGAGCCAGGAGGTGAAACAGCTGGATGAGGGTACCTATGAGCTCATTGTCCGGGGTAAAATTTTAGATGGCTGGCATGTGTATTCCCAGTTTACGGCAGAAGGGGGCTCCTTACCCAGTGTATTTACCTTCATTGATGCCGGGACAGGTTATAGTCTTGAGGGGATCACCACGGAAAGTGAAACCATCAGCGAATTCAGCGAGATTTTCGAGGTGGAAGAAACTTTTTTCAAGGAAGAGGCAATCTTTACCCAAAAAATTATTAGATCAGATCCGGGTCTTAAACAGATCGACGTGGAGTTATTCTACCAGGTATGCAAGGAGGTCTGTATCCCAAAAGAGGTAACCTTTAACTTCTCATTGGATGGAAGTGCCATTGTCCCTGAGGAAAAAATGGTGGATGCCGAAAGTAGGGCCAGGAGCAATGCGCTGAAATTGGACCTGAAGAACAAAGAACTGTTAAAGAATACGGATAGCGACGGGCTGGGTACCGATGCCAGCCTCTGGATGATCTTTGGCCTGGGATTTTTGGGCGGGCTGATCGCGCTGTTAACACCCTGTGTTTTTCCCATGATCCCCCTAACGGTGTCCTTCTTTACAAAACATTCCCATAACAGGCCCAGGGGTATTATAAATGCCCTGCTATATGGTTTTTTTATAGTGCTTATTTATTTCCTGCTGAGTTTACCTTTTCACGTATTTGATTCGGTAGATTCCCAGATATTAAATACGATAGCGACCAATATGTGGTTGAACATACTTTTCTTCTTCATCTTTGTCTTCTTTGCATTTTCCTTTTTCGGGTATTATGAACTAACCTTGCCAGGTTCCTGGGCGAATAAGATGGATGCGGCTTCTTCCAAAGCAGGAGGGGGGCTTGGTATTTTCTTTATGGCGGTAACCCTGGCTATTGTGTCCTTCTCCTGCACGGGTCCTATCCTGGGTGGGTTGCTGGGCAGCACAACCCTTGCGGAAGGCGTTGTGGCAA
>DATGCB010000536.1:0-16806 GCA_035312365.1 Eudoraea sp.
CTGGTATTTGGTCATGCCTTTTGAATGATCTCTTATATATCCATGCGCCGAACATTCGATATTTCATATGGGCCCGCGGTTGATGCCGCGGTCTCCACTTCAGCCGGATATGCTGTATAAGGGTATATAGAATCCATGACCATAAAAAACTTCAAACCCAACTTCCGGAAAATCTATTTAAGGACAGCTTGCACTTCTTCAGCAGTCACCATCGTATCACTTGAATTTCCCCAGGACTTCAGGATATAATTCATTACATCGGCCACTTCTTCATCTTCAAGGCCCAAAGGCATCATCGTATTGTCGTAGGGGGCGCCATTAACGATTATAGGCCCCCTTTGCCCGTATTTGACACCTATGATGCTCTTCCTCCTGTTGTTTCGCAAATAATCGGATTCTGCCAGGGGGGGAAAGATATTTTCAACCCCTTCCCCTGTTTCCAGGTGGCAGGTGACACAGAAATCAGCATAAAGTTCACTTCCCCTTGCGATGCTTTCCTCAAATTCCTTGTCCTAAAATAACATATAAAACAGGTACGTTATAATGGTTATATAACTGATTATGAATGTTTTCATATTGTTAAATTGATTTATATTGCTTAAAATCAGGCGGTGGTTCTGGCCCATTTCCCGGTTCTGAGGATGATGTCATCCGCCAGCCGGGGCAATAAAAATGGGGTTGCCCTGTGAGATAAAGAACTAAAAATTAAATGGCCGGGAGGGAGAAATGATCAATTGGGCACCAACTTATAGATCCCTTTGCCTTCTACCGCCACATAAATCAGTCCGTCGGGCCCCTGGACAACGTTTCTTACCCTGCCGATGTCTGCCATTAATTTTTCGCGGTAGGTGACCCTGGATCCGTCCAGGACCAGTCGTTCCAAATACTGAAATGCCAGGGAGCCCACTAACAGGTTTCCTTTCCACCCGGGATATTTGTCGGAAGTCACGAAGGTCATTCCGCAGGGTCCGATGGAAGGGACCCAATAATGGATAGGTTGTTTCATGCCCTCCATTTCCGTTTTGTCGGTGATGGGCGTCCCGCTGTAGTTGATACCATAGGTGATTACCGGCCAGCCGTAATTTGCGCCTTTTTCAACAATATTGATTTCGTCCCCTCCCCGGGGGCCGTGCTCATGGATCCATATGGCCCCGGTTTCCGGATGTTTTATCATTCCCTGCGGGTTTCGGTTGCCGTAGGTAAAAGCTGCGGTTTTAGCCCCTTTCATGTCTGTAAACGGATTGTCTGAGGGTATACTGCCGTCATCCATCACCCTGTATATCTTGCCGCCATCGCGGGTGATGTCCTGGGGGTTCTCATCCCGTGCCCCTCGTTCTCCAATGGAGAAATAGAGGTAGCCTTCATTGTCAAATTCGAAACGGGAACCAAAATGTTGCCCTTTGGTGGTGTTGGGAGAGGCTTTGTAAAGTAACTCTTTGTTAGTTAGTGACTTACCATTTAACTTAGCGCGCATGATGGCCGTATTTCCACCATTGCCCTCTCCCTCTTCCGAGGCATAGGAAATATAGAGCCAGCCATTTTTGGCATAATCGGGGTGCAATGCAACATCCAGTAATCCGCCCTGACCCCGGTTATAGACGGCGGGAACGTTTTCGATGACCGTCCTCTGACCATTTTTAAAAAGGAGCATTTCACCCGTTTTTTCGGTGATTATCAGGCTGCCGTTGGGTAAAAATGCCATTCCCCATGGAATTTGCAGCCCATCAACCATTAATTCGGCGGTAAATACAGACTCCTTTGGACTCATGATCCCTGAATCGGCATTTTGTCCACAAGAGAAATTGAACATTACAACAAAAAAACAAAGGTTTAGGATACTATTTTGCATAATTTGACGTTAAAATATAATTAAATAAAGTAGGCACAAAGGCCTAAAGATAAAGAGAAAATATAAGTATAAACAATTACACTTTAGAATATTCTGATCCCAAATCACGTGTATTCTGGCCATAACACGAATTAACCTATGCTCCCAAAAAAATCAAGGCATCTCTTGTATGCCGTGCTTTTGATTACGCTATCAATTGTAGGAACCTCGGCTATTGCAAATACCAAATTTTACGAGCTTATTTCAGAAGTGGCCACCTCTGTGGGCAGTTCACCTGCTGAATTCACGGGAGAGCCTGCAGAAACGGGGGTTAAAGGCAGTGCAAGTTCTGCCAATACAACCGGGGTCGATGCTTTTACCGTAAGTGCCCCCATGTTCGCAACGATCATACAAGGTGCCAATGAAGAGGTCACATGCCCCAATGATGGTAGTACTTTGGCGAAATTTTTTCTCTGCGGTACCAGTGACGTCCGTACCATAACCCTTAGTCAGAGCGGATCAACCTATAATTGGGAAAAACTGGATTCCAACCGATGTGCCCTTTCTGTTTTGCAGGATTGTGCCAATACAGACAATACGTGCTACGACCAGGTGGGTACGGGAGCAACTTATAACCTGAATTCCTCAGGGGAATTCCGGGTTCAGGTAAATGGTGGCCAGTTCTACTATTTCAAGTCTTCTGTAAACCCCCTGAATCCCCAGTTGATAAAGGAAGATATTATTTGCGGAAATCCGGGAAGGGTGGAAGTCACCAATGTTCCGGCCGGGTATGAGTATAGTCTTAACAGTTCTTCGGGCCCATTTCAGGACGCTCCGTTCTTTGACGTTACGGCCCCGGGGAATTATGTGGTGTGGGTACGTTTGAAAAATGTATCCAGCAGTGCCTGTTTATTCCCTTCGAACAGCGTTACGGTCCAGGATCTTGATATTACTGTTGACGTAACAGCCAATGACATCTTGTGTAGTGGAGAACTGGGAAGCGTGGATGTTCAGGTCTTTGGTGTTCCGGGTTTCTATACCTACCGCCTGATAAAAAACGGGGTCACGGTAGATACTTTCGGGCCCGATTCGGCGAGCAGTTATACTTTTGCGAACGTTAGCCCCGGCACCTATACGGTCAGGGTGGAAACCAATAAATGTAATGAATTGTTGACCCTCGATGTCAATGGAGACGTCATTAATATCGGAGCCGGAATAAGTCCGTTGGATGTTTCTGCGACGGCAAATGACAGTTTCGGATGTGGTGCGGCTTCCGTAGACGTCACCTTAACGACCTCCGGAGGTACCTCCCCTTATATTTACAGTCTGAACGGCGGTGGGACCTGGAGCGCCCCCTATACCACTAGTGCCGTTTTTACCGTGACCAGCGCAGGCACTTATAATATTTTGGTGGAAGACGCCAACGGGTGCCAGAAGACCGCAAGTGTGGATGTTGAAGATCTGCCACCACCCACCTTTACCGTTATTACGAACGATGCCAATTGCGGAGGGGTGAACGACGGAAGTATTATTGTCAATGTCACCAACGGCTTTGGGTACAATCTTGAATTCAGCAACAACAATGGTGCAACGTATCAGGGCAGTAATGTGTTTAACAATCTTGCCCCGGGAAGTTTCGATGTAATGATCCGGTATCAGCAGGGTAGTTTTGTCTGTACCACGCCTGCTTCCACCGAAACGGTGGGTACCCCTTCCAATATTTCGGGTACGGCTACCGCAGATTCCGTCCCAAATTGTGTCAACGAGACCGGAGGTCAATTAACCATATCCGGTGTTTCCTCGGGTGTGGGACCCTATGATTACAGCATTGGTGCCGGTTTTGGGCCAACAACCGTATTTACAAACCTGGGGGTAGGAACTTATACTCCACAGATCCGGGATGCCAATGGCTGCGTGCAAAGTTTGCCCCAAATCGTATTCAATGCCCTGAACAAGCCCACAGATATGGCGTTCACCATATCGAGTATCGACTGTCTTACGAGTACAGCTTCTGTATCGGTTGCTGTTACAAACGGTACTGCGCCCTATACCTATGAGATCACAGCGCCGGCCGCCAGTGTCATCAACAATGGCAATAACCCTGTGTTCACGGGGCTTGGGTTGGGAACTTATACGTTCCGCGTGACAGATGTTGCAGGCTGTTCCTATAATGAAGCCTTCGCGATTACAGACATTAGTTCCATTTCAGTGCAGGCGCTGCCCATCGATGTGGTTACCTGCGTAGGAGATAGTGATGGATCCGGACGCTTCCTGGTCGATGGTTTTGCCACGACCTATAGTTATCAGATTAATGCCGGCCCTGTAAATGGTGGAGCGTCTAACGGGGTTATTGATGTCACCGGACTGACCGCCGGAAATTATACGATTTCGGTTACGGACGAAGATACCAATTGTACGGATACTGCAACTTTGATCATTCAGGAACCGGCGGTAGCCTTTGCCATCGGGAGTTTAAATGTAACCGCCATGAGCTGTCAGAACGGTAACGTTGGGAGCGTTACCATAAATACGGTCGGTGGCTGGGGAGGAAACCGCTATACCTTAACCCAACCCGATTTATCGATCCGTGGTCCCAAGAATGGCAATACCTTCTCAAATTTAACATTAGACGGACTTTATCAGGTAAGTGTTACCGATGCCAACGGCTGTACCATTACAGATAGTTTTACGCTGACATCCCTTTCATCACCAACGCTGACGCTGGACAATGGTGCCTCTGATTACTGTTATGACAATGTAGACGCTGCCACGCTTGTGGTAAACGCGGTGGGCGGCGACGGGTCGTACCAATATCGGATCAATGGAGGACCGCTGGGTGCCGGCAATAGCTTTCCGGGCCTTACACCGGGCGCCTATGTGATAGAAGTGGTCGATGGAAATGATTGCAGGGATACGGTTACCTCAACGATAGCCCCGGAAATCAACGCGGTGGCCACTACCATACAGGAACTCGATTGTGGAGGTCCTCCTGCCCAGATTCAGGTAAATATCAGTGACGGTTATCCATCCGGTGGGGATTATGATTACTATGAAGTAAGTATTGCGGGAGGGGCCTATTCTTCCACCACTACGAATATTACAGGAAATTCTTTCGTACACAGCATCCCAAATGATGGATCCATTATCGTACCTACAACTTTTCAATTTGAGGTTTACGACAGTCGCGGATGCAGGGCCGAGACCAATGTGGTCACCATATCGCCTCCGGAAACCATAGCCGGAACGGCAGTGCCTACAGACACCACCTGCGGGGACGACAATGGTATTATAGAGTTGGTGCCGGATACCAATTTCGGTGTGCCACCCTATGAGTTCAGCGATAACAGCGGTGCTACCTATACGACACAAAATATTTATTCGGGCTTTGCAGCGGGTGTTTACAGTACTTTTATGATCAGGGATAGCAGGGGGTGTACTACGCCTTTATTATCTGCTACCATCAATGCCAGCGTACCTGTAGACGCAACTATTGTCCCAACAGACGCTATCTGTTCCGCCGGGACCGTTGAAGGTTCCATTGATGTAACCGGGGTTGCAAATGGTACCGCCAACTACACCTATACCTTATTGGATATTAGCGGAGCTACAGTAGCTACTGTGGGCCCCACAGCAGCCACTACTGCCAATTTCCCCAATGTGGCGCCCGGTACATATACCGTGGTAACCACCGATGCCTCTGGTTGTGAGGACAGGGATATAGTGACCATTTCGCAGAATCAATTAGACCTGATTCCGGTTTCACCCCCTCCTGCAACAGATTGTAATACGACATTTACCTATATTGTTGATATCGTTGGCGGAACGCCTCCCTACCTCATTGGTTTGGTTGGAAACCCATTGGTTGCCCCCAATGTAGATGCAGATACGCATGATTTTACCGGCCAGGTGGGTTATGGTACCACTTATTTTGTTGAAGTAGTAGATGCCCTGGGATGCCGGTATATCGAGCAAATTGACCCGATTGATCCTCCGAGCCCGTTTACCGTGACGGCTACGGCAACAACTGCTTCCTGTGCACCTGGAGGAAACGGAGTCATTACCTATACTGTGGACGGTATTGTTCCCAGTCCGGCTGATTTTACCGTACAGCTTCAGAATACAGATACGGGGGCCAATGTTGGAGGTCCGATAGTACTTACCAATGAGCCGATGCCTTATACCGGTTCGATCACCGGATTGCCTCCCGGGAACTACCAGGTCCTGGTAAATGATGACAACACCAATTGTGACTCCAGCGCCCTGGTAAGTATTACAACAGATATTCCATCTTTGGTGGTTGATAATAATGAACCCGCAACCTGTAACGTTGGTGCGCTCGTCACGGTACGGGGTAACGGCGGTACCGCGCCATATGGATTTGCCTATGTACCTGCTGGCAACCCCGCACCCGTTGTATTCACAGCACAGACCACCTATGAAATCGCAGGGCCTTATCCGGCTGATTATGATTTTTATGTAGAGGACAGCAATGGTTGTACCAGTTTTACAACGGTTACTGTTACGGAAGCCGCAGGTGTTCCGACCCCCACGGTGGATGTAATCAATCAGTGTACGGCGGTAGCCAATTATACCATCAACGTAACTGCTCCTTTAACGTCAGGGCCGGCCCCGGAAACTACCTTTGAATACGACATCGGTGGTGGATTCCAGTCGAGTCCTAATTTTACAGTACCTAATCCCGGGGACTATACCATTGTAGTAAGGGACGGAAACGGCTGTACCAATTTGGTCATCGCGCGGGTATTCGATTTCTTTGCAATTTCTGCAAATGCGACTACGGAGCCCACCTGTAATGCCGGGGACGGGGTTATCACCATTAACACAAGTGGTGGTAGTGGTAACTTCAGATACGAACTGGATGATGGCATTAATCCACCTGTAATACAGGTCAATAATCCTGTATTTATCAACTTATCACCGGGTAATTATTCAATACTGGTGACCGACTTGGACTCCAATACGATTCCGCTATGTACCGATACGGCTACCGTGGATGTTACGGTGGTGAATAATCCGGTGATTTCTGCGACCCCAAAAGGGGATATTACTTGTAATGGGGCGGATGATGGCTATATAGCGCTAGAATTGCTGCCGGGATCAGATACAGATACCCCGTTTACTTTTACCTTGTATGATGGCGGTACTGCAACGGTTGTGAGACCTGCCCAACCCACGGCAATATTTGACAACCTGCCCCCGGGGACCTATCAGGTTGAGGTAACCTCCAACAGAGGATGTACGGATCGTTCCGGAGATGTGATCATCATTGAACCTACACCGCTTCAAATTGCCACAATCAACACAGAATTTACCTGTGACCCCAGCAGTAACCGCTTTAACACCGCAACAATTACGGTATATACAGACACCAATGGTGACGGAACAGGTATAAATACGGGTACAGCACCATATACATATACCATGTTCGATGGAACTACCACCTTTTCCAATGGTACCAACAATGTTTTTGAAGTAGTTGACAATGGCACAAATCAATCGCTGCTGATGACTGCCCGCGACCAGAATGGATGCGAGATCCAGACGACTGTTAATATAAATGCCCCGACGGACCTTACATTCTCATTCAACGTCAACCCAATTACCTGTGCTGTTGATGGAGTTAGCGTTAACCCGGGTTCCATAGATATCATTATCAATGAAGGCGCTGGCAGTTACGATGTGGAGATCCTGCCACTGGGCTCAGAACCCGTTCAAAATTCGGGAGGTACGGACCGTGTGAATTGGTTGATAAGCACCCCGGGCGATTATATTTTTGCAGTGACCGATGTGGGGAATGCCGGATGTACCTACCTAACCCAGGTGGTAACTGTACCGGATTATAACACCATAGATGCCGTCATTGCCGAAACGGAACCCGTAACGTGTTTTAACGGAACGGACGGGGAGATGAGCATCCAGATCAATAATTATTCCGGGGCCTATAGCTACGAAGTCTTTTCCATGGATAATGCAGGGGTTGAGACGACCACCGGAGTGACGGGGACATTCGATACCAACATCCCAGGGGAAAACCCGGGAACCATAACAGGCTTGCCGGCAGGTAACCTGGTGGTCCACGTGGAGGCTCTGGATACTCCCTTCTGTGATACGGTGAGTAATGTGGCAACAGTGAGACAGCCCGACAGGGCCTTGACGGTAGCGCCGACTCAGACAGCGGAGGTTACCTGTGCAGTTCCCGGGTTAGGAGAGATCTTTATCGTAGGTGATGGTGGATGGGGAACTTACGAATATCAGGTGATAGCCCCGGATGGTTCCACGATTATCCAGGATTTCCCCAGCACCAATGATAATATAACGGGCCTTTCGAACGGTACATATACCATTAATGTTCGTGACCTGGAGGGTTGCATTGCGACCAATACCATCAATCTGGCGTTGCCTGTACCCATATATGCAGATATACAGGTGGTTAATCCCCTGCAGTGCAACAATGATAACAACGGGGCCATTGAGGCGTTTAATGTAAGCGGTGGTCAGGGCCCGGGCAACTATCTTTTCCAGTTAAACCGATTGATCGACGGAACCAATAGCGGCTTGCAAACAACGCCCACATTTAACAACTTATCCGCCGGGGATTATACGATTACGGTATATGACGGCTGGGATTGTAGCTACGTAACCGTTCCCATAACGGTCATAGATCCGGAAGTAGTGGTTGCAGAACTGGTAGAGTTGCAACCTCCGGGTTGCGGGGATATTGGGATCATGGAACTTACTGTGACCAACCCTGAACCCGGGGTGAGTTATTTCTTCAGACGATCGGGCACAGCGGATCCATTCCTTCCCCTGGATGCGGCGGATCCTACGGCAACTTCCGTTCAGATAAGTGAAAACATTACCATTGACCCCGGGCCCTTCCAGTACGATGTACAGAATTCCAACGGATGTCCGTTCGAGAAATCAAATCAGATATCGCTTGATCCGGCGGCTCCATTGGTGATCGCCCTGGATTTGGCCAATGCCACGATCAATTGTGCAGGGGAGGCTACCGGAATCATTCGTTCGGAAGCTTTCGGGGGTATTGGAAACTACGTATATACCTTACTGAACTCGGATGTGCCTCCGGTACCGGCAGGGGGTAATGTTGAACGAAGTGCCCAGTCTTCAGGCATATTCAGGGATCTGGGTCCCGGTACCTATTGGGTATTTGCGCAAAGTGGCGGGTGTACGGCAATTTCCCCTCCGATTTCCATAGTAGATCCACCACCACTGGTATTGGATTATATTGAAGCGGTGCCGGTTAGTTGTTATGGGGATGTGGACGGGCAGCTTATCATTGAAGCGAGTGGGGGAACCGGCGTTATCCGGTATTCCATCGCAGATCAGTTAAGCGAGTTTTTTGAAGGTGATGATCCGTTGTTCCCAAACAGAAAAACATTTACCGACCTGGTACCAAGAAGCTATGAGGTCATTATTCAGGATGATCTCGGGTGTACGATCACCCAAACGGTCACCATCACGGAGCCGATGGAACTCGTGGCAGGAATTGCAGATTCTACACCGGAAACCTGTCTTGGTGATGCAGACGGTACGGTTACCTTAGCGGTTAATGGTGGTACGGCCCCTTATGAATTTGCAGTCAACTCTAACGCCGATACTGATTTTGCACCGAACCCAACCATGTTCTGGGATAATCTTGTGGGGGGTGATTCCTATGTGATTTTTGTACGGGATTCCCGCGGTTGTGAGACCAATGTGATCGTCCAGGTTGGCATAGGTGTGGACCTTCAGCCGGAAGCTACGGTTGTTTATGGCTGCGACGGAATATTCCCAAATAGTACGGCGACCGTGAATATTCAGGATACAAGTCAGTATGCCGATCTGCTGTTCGCCCTGGATCCGTTGGATCCCACAGATGCCATTACGGCTGAGGCGACAACCACAAGGACGTGGGGTGATCTGCCGGCAGGGGACCATACGGCCTATATTTACCATTCAAACGGATGTACCACTTTTGTGGAGTTTACCACGGATTTCTATGACCCGTTAACGCTGGATGCCGTTAAAACCGGCCCCAATGAGATAACGGCAACCGCTACCGGCGGATATGGAGGATATGAGTATTTCTTCCAGGGAGTATCCTATGGAACCGAAAATGTGTATTTGTCAAATGCCGATACCATGGTTGATGTGATGGTTGTGGATCAGAACGGCTGTGTGGCGGTGATCAGTATTCCGTTCGATTTCACGGGAATGCTCGAAATTCCCAATTTCTTTACCCCGGACGGGGATAATAACAACGACGTTTGGTTCCCGAGAAACCGGGATTACTTCCCGAATATTGAGGTGATCATCTACGACCGGTATGGCCGTGTGGTGGCCAGACTGGACCAGGTTTCAAACTGGGATGGAGACTATGACGGCAGGCCCGTACCCTCCGGGGATTACTGGTATGTTGTGAATGCGAATGATAAGTCGCGCCAGCAGTATGTGGGTCACTTTACGCTCTACAGGTAAACAAGTTAAAAAAGTATATGAGTATGAAAGCTGCCCGGGTGCCCGGGTAGCTTTTTTAACTTGTTTACAAATGACAGGAGTGAAATAGGGTTGTGAAACTGGAAATCGTATACCGGAACGAGATCAAGACAAAAAACATATATTAAAATAGAACTGTGTATACAGCCTGGGCAAAAGTATATCCTCATGCGGAATGTTGCATTGGGCGGAGTCCGGAATAAGTACACCTTCCGCTAATGTTCCCGGGATGTTTGTTACTTGAGGACAACAGCAAGCCAGTACCGCTTTTTGGTTAGGGGCATCCGGATGGCTCCAGGCAATTCATGAATCCATGTAAATAATGGTACATGATATGACCATTAGGAACCTGCAAATGCAACGGGTGCATTTGACCAATCCCGTAAAACGACTGCCTTTCAGGAGGTACCGCATTGAACAATACGTCATGGATTGGAAATAATTTGCCCGCCTTCAAGGAGCATCTTGTACTTGTAACCGGAACCAAAGTCTTTGTCAAGGGCAACCCGTGCTTTTATCACCACTACGGCACCTACTTGTGCCAGGGTATCTGATGTGACCACAAGGTCAATTTCATTGGCACTTCCATCCTTAAAGTGCAACCAATTCCTGTCCATGATATTCCTGTACACCTTTGTGCATTGCGCCTGGATTTGCACATACTGCCCTTCGTATTTCCCTGGATTTTTAAAGAGCTCAGAAATCGTTATAAACCCCTCGGAGGTACGGTTTGGTGTATTACGCCACTCATCTGGTACTTGCCAGGGTGCGGTGAGGGGTTGCGAGGTCCTTTTTACCGCTCCCGGATCCCCAGAAAGGCCATGATTCCTGCTTACGAGCCGGGTGACCAAATACAAGCTGTCGAATACTTTTTGATTTTCTTCGCTTTTAAAGTCGGTAGTAAGCAGCGCTTCCCTGTAATAGTAAATCCCCCCTTCTTTTACCTGGCTGTTTCTTGAGGCAAGCCAAAACTCGCGGTCGCCTTCCTTTACTTTCAGATACATGTACCGGCCACCAGGCAGGATCTCCAGCAATGTTACTTCATGGAGATCCATGCTGTGTATTTCCGAAGAAACCCGGAAGGCAGGAGGCTCAATAGGAACAAGCTCGTATTCTTTTGGCCCCATATTGCAGGAAATCAAAGATGCCATGCCCATCAGCCAGCTCAGACAGTATATTTTGCTTATTGTCATTTGGGTTCCCTTATAGGTTGAAACAGTCACTCCTTGGATGAAAGGACTAGCCTTGACGTCATAGGGGCATGTTCTTCAATGATGGAGTCCAGCTCCTCAACAGGCGGACAAATACCGGGCTGGTTCAGGAGTTTCCGCATTATGCGATCTGTCGCTGCCGCAATTTTCTGTGGATCTTGTCCCGTGGTCTTGGATGTATAATAGTGTATGATTCTTTCATTCACAAGTGGTTTGTACCCTGCCAACAAGGTCCTGAAAGGAGCTTTCCTCAACCAGGAGCGATACTCGTCAAGCCCGGTTGCGATGAGTTTGTCCACCTTGGTGATCGCCGCATTTCGCTTATCCTTGGTGTCTTCCAACTCGGAGGATATGGCATCAAGGTCATAAAAGAGGATATTCTCCTGCCTTGCCAGGCTACTTTCTATATTAACGGGCAGTGCCAGGTCTATCAGCAATCGTTTTTTTCCATCAGGAGCGATTTTTTTGATTAGGTGGCGGCAATTAGCTGCTGCGCTAATGATTACATCAAAAGGGCCGAATGTATTGTCGAGTACATGGTTCCATTCATAGATCTGACAACCATATTTTTTAGCAAGAATTAATGCTTTCTCACGGGTTCGGTTACTGAGGTATATATTGTCAAAATTGAATTTGGCATTGTATTTCAGGAGTTGCCTGACAATGTCCCCGGTCCCTATAAACAATATTTTTTTAGATGTGGCATGGTCTCCACGGAAGCGCTCACTGATCACTTTCAGGGATTTATATGCGGCTGAGGTTGTCCCATCCCTGAATTCGGTTTCATTGCTTATCCGTTTATGCGTTTTGAATACGGTTTGCATGGCTCTTTCCAGATATGAACCCTGCAATTTTAGCTTGATACTGAACTGATAGGCCTTTTTGATCTGATGAATAATTTCTGCATCCCCGAGTACTTTTGACGACATGCCGGACGATACCCGGAGCAGGTGCTTCACGGATACGAGTGTTTCCTCGCTTAATTTGAAAAGCTTTTTCTGGGGAAGACCGTGATCGGATCGATTCCAGAGAATCAGAAAGTCTCGCAATTCGCCGGCGAGGGTGGTCTCAGACTCAATATAGATCTCCGTCCTGTTACACGTAACCAACAACAGCAAGCCGGATATATCCGGAAACTGACGGCAAATATTTGAGATAAGGTCCCTTTTATCCGAATCGGGGATAAAGAAGCGCTCCCGTTGTGCGACACCGGCGGTTTCATGGGAAATGCTGATATACCGAACTCTTTTTGTCATAATTTTATGTTCAAAATTAATAAACAGCCCAGCGGCAACATATGACCAAAATCATATTGGGCCTGTTGCAGCCCTACTTTTAATATTGGGCTATGCTATTCCTTCAGGGTCCTTATGTAGTTAACAATCAGCCAGCGGTCCTCATCCTCCGGGATTTTCTTATCAAATTCAGGCATGTCATTGCGCCCAAATGTGGATTTATAAAATAGCTCCCCATCGGTTTGCACCTGAAAATCGCCGGATGAAAAATCTCCCAGATCCCCTTTTTGGTCGGCCGCTTTCGGTCCGTCACCATAGCCTTCAGGCCCGTGGCAGGATTTGCAATGCTTGGCGTATAGCGATTTGCCGATGGCCATATTTTCTCTGTCTGTTGCATCCGTTGGATTTTTTTTGTCCTTATACTCAGCAGGTACTACCCATTTCTCCTGAATGTCGGTATGAAAGGAATACAAGCTAAAGCATATTGCTGCGAGGATTGCGATGATTACGAGGTTTTTCATGATCTGTTAAATTTTGGATTTATAAATTTTTATCAGGTTAAGAACAAGCAATAGTATGGTTCCCCAGACACCCAGTATCAACAAATTGGGTATGGTTAGAAGGAAAAGCGGTGTCTTGGACTGCGAGCCCCACATACTGCGTTCGTCGAACCCGGAACGGTCGGTAATAGGTGTCCCGGACGGGGCATCTGTCAATGCCTTTACACTGCCGTACATTTCGTCATCACTCAAAATCACCTCCAGGGTAAGGTTGCCGTTGGGGCCGGGGATCCCCGGATCTATTGGGACATTTATACTACCATCCTCATCGGTAATGATAAATTCATCACCAATACGCATAGGGCGGAACAAGCGCTGGACCTGCACCCGCAGCGGAAGCCCTTCCAACACTTCCCCACTAAACGAATCGACCAGGACAGCCGAAAGAAAATGGACCTCCTGGTCACTGGTCAACCGGATTGTCAGCGTGGCGTCCTTAAAACTAATATCCTTTTCAACCAATTCAAAATCAGGGTGTTCCTGTGAAGTAACCAGGTAATGGTACGTGCCGGTAGAATCGGCATTGGCTCGGCGGAGACGTTTTAAATCAAACCTGGCTGTCCCTTCGTTATTGGTTTTGGTATTACCCAGCGCCACCAGGCTATCGTTCTGAAGCACATTAAATACTTCAAAATCCAAGCCTGAAGCAGGTTCAAAGCCCTCTTCGCCTCTGTATTTGGCTGTTACCGTAAGTACCGATGTTTCCGGCATGATCTTCATATATGCCAGTGAAACTCTTGCTTTATGCTTGGAATTCTGCCCGTATAACGTACCGGCCGCAAACACCACGGCCAGACTTGCTACGACGAAACAAAATAAATGTTTTAAGTGACTCATTTTAGTTCCTGATTAATGGTTTCTGACACTCTTTTTTCTTCAAGCGTCTCCTGAATGGGGATCACCGGCAGGTAGCGCACCAACAGGGTGATAATCAATAAGGCCATAGCCAATGTTCCAAAAGTGATGGTCCATTCCAATCCGGAGGGGTAATAATGGTGCCAGCTTTCGGGAACCCCCTGGATGGGAACAAAAGGGTGCAATAAGGTCGGTGTTACGATCAGGTAACGTTTCCACCATGCCCCCACCACGACAAGAATACCCATAAGGAAGACGGGGACTGGCTTTCTGCCTTGTGGAAAAAGCAAAACGAAAATTGGGACGATCAGTCCGCCGAGGATAACCAGCCAGAACAGGGAGGCATATTCCCCGGTAAACAATTCTTCCAGATGTACGGCTTCTCCTATGGTGTTTTTATAAGCCGGCACCAGGTATTCATTGATGTTAAAATATAAATAGAGCAGGCATAACAGGACCAGTAGTTTGCCCATCTTATCAAAATGCATATCGCTAATGTACGCCTCGAGGTGATACACCTTTCTGAGGATAAACATTATCGTGACAACGGCCCCTGCCCCGGCTACGAAAGCCCCTGCGATAAAGTAGGGTCCAAAATTCGTACTGTCCCAGCCGGGGCGATATGTAGTAGCGAACAGCCAGGCTGTTACCGTATGGATCCCGAAAGCGACAGGGATAATAAGTACAGAGAGTATTTTAATAGAACGGGTATAGAGTTCCTTTTGTTTAGGAGTACCTTTCCAGTTTAGTGAAAACCGCCTGTACCAGACACCTTGTTTGGAGTTCTTGCCGTACTTCATTTTAAGGATGGCAAAATCGGGCAGAAGTGGAAAGTAAAGGAGTAGCAGACTTATCACCAGGTAGGTGGAAATTACAATTACGTCCCAGATGATAGGCGATTGCAACCTGCCATAGATAAACAGATACCACAGTCTTTCGGGCCGCCCCATATCGATGATGATGGTCAACCCAGCTATGAAGATAGCTGCAACTGCGATGATTTCCGAAATCCGGGTAAGTGGGGTACTCCAACTGGCGCCGGATAATCGCAATATTGCCGTAATTAGGGATCCGACCAGGCTGATGGCAACAAAGAAAACAAAATTGGATATGTAAACACCCCATAAGGCATAATCGCGCATTTCAGTAACTACAAGGCCCTTATTCAGCTGCTGGATATAGGCAAGCAGGGAGGCGAGGATTATGACGCTCAAGAAAACCACCCATGCTTTTCCGTATCGCCCAAACCGTCTGGGCGTAAGGTCTTTTACTATTTGAATATCGGTTTCCATTATTCTTCAGCTTTATGTACCGATTTGAATTCATCGTAATTTTCGAGGCCTTCTTCAAAATCGACGAGCCGGTTGGAGGGCGGCAGGTAATAAACACTAGGCTCGGTTCCCAGGTCTTCCATCATTCTGTATCCTGCTTTTTCTTCAAGTAGTGTGCTAAGCCGGAAGGTTTCGTCCCCGTTGGTCACAGAATCTTCATAGGCATCACCAAAGAAAAATACACCATTCGGACAGGCGGTGACGCAATGCGGAAGTTCTTTCCTGTCGATCATATGAGGACAAAAATCACATTTGTCTACCGTACCTTTCAGGCTGGGCAAGCCGGTGTAGTCCGGGGAATATTCCAAGTGTTCCAGGTGAAGGTTGATTTCGGTTGTTTCGCCCTGGGCGGGTTCCTCCCAGTTAAATACCCGGGTTGAGTAGGGACAGGCTGCCATACAGAAACGGCACCCAATGCATCGCTCATTATCAATTAGGACAATGCCATCCCTTCGTTTGAACGTGGCATCCACCGGGCATACTTTTACGCAGGGCGGCTTGTCGCAGTGCATGCAAAGGGTAGGTTGCCAATAGGGAGCACTATCCTGGGAATCCTGCATTTTGTAGACCTTTAACCAGGCATTATCCCCGGTAATAAAGTGTGATTTGTTGCACGCACTCATGCATTTTCTGGCATTCTTACAACGTGCAAGGTCTACCACCATCACAAATTTCCGGTCTGAATAGCCTTCCCTTACGTTATAGTCTTCACCCTTCAGGCTCACTTCCTCCTCGACTTCAGACAGTGGGACCTGTATCATTGTACCATCCGTAGCGAGTAAGTCTATGTTTTCTTCCCCGGCTGTTTCTGGCCTGCCACAACTGTTAAAGGCTTTGAGTGCTCCGCTTGCCACAGCACCAAGCAGACCTATTTTCAGGCCTTTATCTATAAATTCGCGTCTTGGATTTTTCTTTTCTTCTTTCATGATTCAAATGCTGATTGGATTAGGTTTTATTGAGCCAGGCCAGCAGTGATTTGTTGGTTACGTTTTTCTTCAGCACCCTGGCTCTACGGGCAGCCTTCCTTTTCACGCGGACTACCGTTCCATCGGCTTTTAGGAAGTGTTGATAACGTTCGTCGTCTTCTTGTTGTCTCTTCCCGGATTGTGCGGGATTGTTTCCGAAGCCCAGATAGGGGACAAGGATTCCACTCATCAGCAAGGCCATCAGGCTCCTTCTTGTGAGCGGCATTTCTGTGTTGTTTCTGTTTTTCATGCGGATGAATTCTTGTGGATACCACGGGAGTACCCGTTGGTTCTAAAAATTGTA
>DATGCB010000537.1:0-8077 GCA_035312365.1 Eudoraea sp.
GCCTCGCGAACAACAATGTCGTAGGTGCCTGCCGTAAGGCCCGTAAAACTATTGCCGGGCTGGAAGCTGGAGCCGTTATCTATACTGTACTCCAGGTTGCTGCCCGTGGCATTGATCACGATCTCCCCGTCATTGACATTACAATCCGTGGGATCGTTGGCCGTTACCAAGTTGATCACCGGGGCCGAAGGGGCCGTCAGTGTCGCACTGTCCGATGCAGTACAGGAGGTAGCATCCGCCTCGCGAACAACAATGTCGTAGGTGCCTGCTGTAAGGCCCGTAAAACTATTGCCGGGCTGGAAGCTGGAGCCGTTATCTATACTGTACTCCAGGTTGCTGCCCGTGGCATTGATCACGATCTCCCCGTCATTGACATTACAATCCGTGGGATCGTTGGCCACAATATCTGTGATCTCCACTGCGCATACCCTGCAAATGCTAAATCCCTTAACCGAGGGGTTTTGGGTTCCCTGAAGGAAATTGATATTCAAAACGCCATCTGCAACGGTAACCCGGAAAGATTCAACTTTGGCGATGTTCACCTGGGTTCCGTCCACACTGGGCCGATAATCATCCAATTCCAAATTGTCTTCAATGAGTACATCAAACACACGTGGATTGTTAATTTCTCCCGTCCAATTTTCGTTAAACAGAATGTCTATGTCAAAAGTGCCGTTTCCTGTAGGAAAGGCCCAATTCATATTATCAGGATTGGCTACCTGACTAAATCGTTCCGTCTGGAACAAATAATCCGGGTAGGCCGTTGTATTGGAAACCAGGGCAACATTGGAACCAAAGGTGGTATCTTCCGCTGGTGGAGTTAGATCAATATAAGGGGCAGGGACCCCCGTTTGGGCATCGCCGCCCGCATTGCCTACCGACTGGTCCGCCTCAAAATCGCCGGAGGCGGAATTGTACACCGGGCCTCCGGCATTTACACGGAATTCAACATCACAAACCGGGGCCGCTGTGCCAATAATGACTGTCACCTGTGCAGAACCTGTCTTGGGATCTCCTGTGTCGTTATCCGTGGCTTCCGCCGTAATGACATGGGTCCCGACATTAAGGGCCGAAGTACTAAAACTCGGGCCGGAACCAATAGCGCCCTGTATATCCGAAGTCCACGTTAGACTTGCAGAGACGTCCGCGTCTTCCGGATCATTCGCTGTAGCGCTAAAGGAAATATTGATGCCCTGTTCCCCCGCATAACCGCTAACCGGTGAGGTGATGTTGACTACGGGCGGCTGATTTCCACTTACGAGAGTCAACTCAAATTCCTGAATATTAGTCCCTCCCGTAAAATCAAATCGTAAAGTTTGTAATCCGGAATTCGCAAAAGTGACCGTTGTGTTATAATCTTCAAATGTACTCCAGCCATTGTTCACTACATTTATACTTCCTATCTGATTAAAGCCTCCACCATTTTCTTCTGAAATATTAAAGGTATTAGTGGAACCCGAGCCATTAGAAGCATTTACCCTAAAATCGTAGGCACCGGCACTGGGAACGTCTACCAGGTATTCTACAAATTCGTTATTGTCTATCCAGCCTATATTACCGGCGCCCTCAATGGATACGGTAAACGGGGCTTGGGGACTGTTGCCATACCAGGGTAAAGGATTTGCAAAAGTCCTGGCAAAAATTACATCCGGGATATCTTGGGCAACATCTATGGTAAATGCCTGAGTGACAGGAGGATTTGCGCCATCATCTGCTGTGACCCTGGCCTCATAGGAACGGCCGTCGCCAATGGCAGTTACCCATTCCAGGGTATAACTTCCCCCACCATTGTCTGTAAAGGTATACCCGCTTATGGTTGCAGCCGGCGTAAAGGGATTGTTGGTTCCTCCGGGAACACTTTTGTCAAAGATCGCTATTGTGGCAGCCGGGTTAAAGTCGTCATTCACCTGAATGTTCACGGTTGCCGTACCACCCTCGTCTACTTCCACATCTGCGATGGCATTTATTGTAGGTGGCGTATCATTGGTCGGAACAAAATTGAAATCCCTGATATTGACACCTCCTGAACCGGAAAAATCCAATCTCAGGATCTGTACTCCTGCATTGGTAAAGGTCACCTGAAATGCATAGGAGACATAAGTCTGCCAACCTGTATTATTGGCATCAAAAGAGCCAATTGGCGAGAACCCGCCACCGTTTTCCTCGGAAAGCGTTACAGTTAGGGGTCCTGCATTTCCTTTACCCGCAAAAAATTCCACGTTGTAGTCCCCGGCTGCCGGAACATCAATGAGATATTCAACAAAATCTCCCGGATCAATAAATCCGATGTTTTGTGCTGTGGTGGTTTCAATAGTCACTGTAAATGGGGCAGACGGGGCTCCGCCATACCATGGCAAAGGATTGGCTAAAGTGTTTGCGAGTATAGTTGCAGGAATCGGTTGGGCCACATTAATGTTGAATAACGCTTCTACAGGAGGGTTTACACCGTCATCCGTGGTAAGCCGGGCCAGGTACGATCGGCCATCTCCTGCAGTGGTATTCCAGGAAAATGAATAACTGCCTCCTCCGTTATCCGTAAACGAATAGTCCGTGTCTGGAATTACGGTTGAGGGCGTGATGGGGTCGTTAGTACTTCCCACCGGATTGCTTTTGTCGTACAGGACAAAGATTGTATTGTATACATCGTTGTCATCTGAAATTGTAATATCAGTATTCGCCGTCCCCCCTTCGGTCACATTGATGTCGTTTATCGCGGATATAACAGGAGGTCCGTTGCTTGCAGATGGTTCAATGGTCAATGTAAACTCTTCCGTTACCGGTGAATTGCTACCATCCGAAATAATGGCATTAATAATGTGGTCTCCTATCTCCGAAATTAGCGGGGTACCTTCGAGCTGATTTGTAGCCGGGTTATAAGAAAGGGATGCCGGCAAGCCATTGAAGGTGATGCTAAATACGTCATTTTCAGGATCGGTAATATTGAGAGTTTGTGCGTCGGCCAGCAAAGCTTCAAAGTTAAGATCCCCGATATTGGAAATTGGATGGAGATTGGCGTTCGAAACTTCCGTGATACAAAGTCCCGACAATTTTCCATTGTCTGTGGAAGCCGGGCCAATTTGTACATTTACATTTCCGTTGGTAACCTCAATAAAGTAGGTGCGTGTTATGGCGGTTTGCAGTGCCACTCCGTCTTTAACGGGATCAACAAGGTCATATTCATCGAGCATTAAATTGCCCTGTAGGAATACATCAAAAACCCGCCCTCCGGCACCTGGGTGAAATACTTCGGCAAAATACAGATCTACCTGGTAAAACCCGTTTGCTACCGGAACATCATATAAAAAAGTTGGATTGTCCCCTCCGGCTCCACCGTAAATCTCTTTCTGGAAAAGTAATTCTTCATTACTACCAGGTGTTGTACCGGCAATGGCGCCGTTATACCCCAGGAACGTATTCCCGTTAGTTCTTGAAAATTCCGGACCTGCAGGCGGAGCTGCTGTTGGGTCCCCCAAAAAATCTCGTCCAAGTGCATTGAAGGCAGGGTTCCCTGATGCAATACAAACCTGGAAGGGGGGAATTGCACTAAACGAAGCAGATATGGTGGCATCTGCCTGTACATTAAGGAAATCGAAAGAACTTACCGGCCCCACAGATCCTCCGTCTACCAGTACATCGGCTACCTCAAATCCGGGATCAGGATTAATGTTAAATGTAATGTCATCCCCTTCATTTACGATGGCCCCCAGAGGGCTGATGTCCCCGTTGGGGCCAGGGGTGGCCGTAATGGTATACGTGACCACCGTAGGTTCACTGACATCGATAAGGGCAGTTTCCGTATCAATCCCGCCGTCCTCATCCGTTACGGTTAAGGTAATGGTGTACTGGCCCACACTGGCGTAGGTATTGCTGGAGGTTACCCCGGTATCCGTATTGGTATCTCCGAAGTCCCATGAATACTGTAGCAGGCCATTGTCCCCATCCGGGTCATCCGATGCAGATGCGTCCACATTGACAACCAAAGCAGCTGGCCCTGAAGTCGGGGTAGCGATAAAACTTGCAACAGGATCTATGTTCGCTGCTGCAATGGTTACAGGGATGTCTGCTGCATTTCCCAACACATTGCTTCCGTTAAAAGTTATAATCGTTTGGCTGAACGGAAATGTGAAATCATAGTCGACTGAGGTAATGCCTTCGGCAACGGCCTGAAAATCGATTTGCAGCACATCAAAATTGGCGACAGGAAAATTCTGAGTAGTGCCCGCGGCATAGTCAATCGTTCCCCCTCCATTATCAAAGGCCGGGGCCACCAACTGTGAAGGCAGTTCCGTAGTGCCCAGGGTTGTTAATCCGGTCACCTGCAGCAGTGTCGGATCAAAACTAAGGTGGATTTCCGCCAGATCAATCAGCTGAGAAGTACTTGTTTCAACGGCAATGGTCACTGAGAAGGCATCACTCGGGGCCACATTTACAGGGGATGGAGTAGCCACAAAATCGGCCTGCGCCAGCAGGGATGGTCCCATACCTAACAGGAACATAACCATGAATACAGGCTGCCAAACCAGTTTCATCTTTAAGTGAGATGCCCCGGTTTGATGACCGGTCCTGATTTTATTATTGCCCAACCCGTATGGGCTGCAACGTTTGAAAAAAGATCTGAAAGATCCGATTATCGGTGTTGTGGGCTTAGAGGTGATTTGCTGCATGATGGTGGAGTATTATAGTGGTATAGTGTTTTTCGTATTTAAAGCTTTTGTATTATTAGGTATCCGCACTACGCTCAAGAAGGAGGTTGCAATGCCCTCATCCCCAGCCATAGGCCGTGGACAATTTATGGTAGATATAGATAGGAAATACAGCGCGTGTACCGTCAAAGCTTCGCGCCATTGATAATAAGAATTCCCCGGGTGCTCAGAAATGTAATTTTTCCCCATACAGGATTGATTTGGTTAAAGCATAACCAAGTCAAAATCATAGGGATTTGGGGTGGAAATCTCCTAAAACTTCTAAGGGATGGTGAACGCAATTTTTTTCCTACATCTTCAGATGCAAGTAGCTAACACTTATAATTTAAGAAATCCAAACCTGAATTTCGTTAAACTTTTTAACAATTTAAATATTAGATAAAATGTTGTGATATGCAGGTGAAGGAATGATATTTCGATAAAATGCAAAAATACCAGTCGAACCGCAGCATATTTGACCCCGCGAACATCGTTTGAGTTTAAATCTCCGAACTGTACAATTTCACCTTGGTGGATAGCTCATTTTAACGGCTTCCTGCTTTTTATTTTCTTGACTTAAATCTCCTACTTTTTATGTTGATAAAGTATGATGGGGTGTTCCATATTTTATGTCGTATCGTGTACTTTATACAAAGTGGTAATTCCAAAATAAGAATAGGTTTAAGGGCTGTATTTAGGTCATTTGAAATCTGGTCAGGTAGCCGTAAATAACAGTCTCCAATAACTCAATTGGGAGTCATTCTAACAATTTACCCTGGATTTTACTGTTATTGTAAATAAGATGCCTGATAAGCGACTTACCAATAAATCCATGCCATGGTTAAAAAGGGTTTGCTTCTGTCGCTTCTTTACGGTTTGACTTTTACCAGTTTACGGGCACAGGAGATGAACCCCGATAAGTTAAAGGAACTTATCGTACAGGTCTCAGACACGCTACAAAATACCGGTAATACCCTTCATTAACTCATTACAATATGGAAGTGGATGGAGTGTTTTTATTTAACCGTGGTCACTCACGGCACAGGATGAATACTAAATACTGCCTTTTTCTTTCAAATCTGCCAATGATCTCGGAAGACAGCTGTTCACCGCCAATTGCTTGTTAAAAACTGTACTCCGGCACTTTCCCGACCACCCCCTTAAAAAAATCCCCATATTTATCAAAGTCGGCCAGCCTGTCACCTGTGGGAATCTGAGGATCAGAGATCTTTACCTGCTTCTTCCCAAAGTCGAACGCCACCATGACAATGGGTACCCCGGCCGACTTGGCAATGTAGTAAAATCCGGTTCTCCATCCGGTGACTTTTTTTCGGGTGCCTTCAGGCGACAAGGCGAGTCTGAATTCTTCCCTTGCATTGAAAATTTTTGTCACGGCAGCTACCGTGTCACTGGTTTTGCTCCGGTCTATGGGGGCTCCTCCCATCCACCGGAAATACCAACCGAATGGCGGTTGAAACAAACTTTTCTTGGCGATGAAATTGATTTCCATGTCAATCACTTTTCGAACCAGTAAGCCCAGGAAAAAATCGACCCAACTGGTGTGGGGAACAATGATCACAACACACTTAGGAATTTGTGGAAAGTCCCCGACCAGTTTCCATCGCAGGATTTTAAAATAGACGAATTTGGCCAGGAAGTGCATTTTTAATATGATTGATGTACGCAGTTAAAACGTAAAATCCGGAAGTCGGTAAGTCAGATAAAACGACCTCATTAATTCTTTAGGCAACTACAGGTGACCATGCTATATTTTCCGGTAGATGGATTTGAGCTTTTCAGGGGTTATGGTCTTTTGCCAGTCTTTGCCCAAGGCGTTTTCCCAAAGGGGCTCCATGCCCAGGGAAACACAGACCATGGTATCTATTTCCTGGTCGTTCAGGCCTTCGCAAACACGCTGCGGAAGTTGAATACCCTGTTTCTCCTTCATTTTGTGAAACAAAGCCACTCCTTCCGGATAAAATTCGTCAAGATGCTGAAAGACAAGGCAATTACCCATCCCGTGTCTGACCCCCAAGACATAGGAAAGGCCATAACTCATGGCATGTGCAACGCCCACCTGGGAATACGCGATGCTCATTCCGCCATGCCAGGAAGCCATCATAAGTTTTTCCCTGGAATCGGATGCCGTTAAATCTCCCAGAAAAACTTCCTTACACAGTTCCAGGGCCTTTTCGCCATAACTCTTGCTAAAAGCATTTAAATAAGTTCCACTGAGCGATTCAACACAATGAATATAGCAGTCCATTCCAGTATAAAACCACTGCTCGGCAGGAACGCCCTTGATAAGATCCGGATCCAGGATCACCTGATCGAAGGTCGTATAATCCGAATTGATGCCGAGTTTCATTTTCGGGCCGTGTAAAACAGTTGTTCTGGAAACTTCTGCACCCGTTCCGCTCAAAGTGGGTATGCCCACATGATATACCGAGGGTTTTTGAACCAGATCCCAGCCCTGGTAATCGGCTGCTCCCCCTTTATTGGTAAGCATCAAAGCAACGGCTTTTGACAGATCTAAAAGGGTCCCTCCCCCAATACCAACAACGCCGGACGGAAGTTCCGAGAATTCACCCATTATTTCGGATACAAGAGCATCTACCTGTTCCGTTTTGGGTTCTTCCAAAGCAGAGATAAATATAATCCGGTCATTAAAAATCAGCGGGATTCTTGCGGCCAGCTCTTTCCCTTCAAACACATCGTCAATAAGGAAAAGTATAGGGGCATCCGCATTTTTCCTGTGGGGCATAAGGATCTCCCCCAATTGATCAAAACTACCAGATCCGAAAACGACACGAGGTACCATTGGAAAGTTTCGGTACTTCATTTTTGCCTTCCTGACAGAGCTCTTTAACTCAACATCCTTGTTTAACTCCATAGTATTAATTCAGGTACTTTAGTATCTCCGTTATCTTATTCACAGTCAAGTGGTTGTTATTGTGATCTTCCAGTGATACTACCTCATGGGCCCAGGTAGTGTGAAATGGGACATGGATGGCCTGGGCTCCTATATTTACGATAGGCATAACGTCAGATTTTAATGAATTCCCGATCATCAAAAATTGGTTCACCGGCACTTCCAGATGCTCCAGAAGGTTGAGGTAGTTTTCCTCTTTCTTATCGCTAAGAACCTCCACGTGATGAAAATATTTTGAAAGACCCGATCTGTCCAGTTTTCGTTCCTGATCCAATAAATCTCCCTTCGTTAAAACAATCAATCTGTATTTGTTTTGCAAGTGCCTAAGCACCTTTTCTACTCCGTCGATGACCTCTACAGGCCGACTTATCATTTCTTTTCCAAGATCCAGAATTTTAGTTATGGTTGTCTGCGGAATGCTATTATTTGACAATACCAGGGCTGATTCTATCATAGAAAGTAC
>DATGCB010000538.1:0-5954 GCA_035312365.1 Eudoraea sp.
TCACCTGGTCCCTGGGGAACGAAGCGGGTAACGGAGCTAATTTGGTGGCCACATACGCATGGTTAAAAGCGAACGACAATACCAGACCGGTACAGTACGAAGGAGCGACGCAGTACGAAAATACGGATATTCAGGCCCCTATGTACGCGACCATTGAGGACATGATCACCTATGCGGAAAACAGCCCCGAACGCCCCTTCATACAATGCGAATACGCACATGCAATGGGTAACAGCGTAGGCAATCTTCAGGATTACTGGGATGTTATTGAGAAATATGATGTTCTGCAAGGCGGGTTTATTTGGGATTGGGTAGATCAGGGCCTGAAGGCAAAAAATAAGGATGGCGTGGACTTTTATGCCTTCGGCGGCGATCTGGGCGGTGAAGGACTGCAAAACGACAATAACTTTTGTCTTAACGGACTGGTGAATCCCGATCGTTCGGCCCACCCCTCCCTATACGAGGTGAAAAAAGTGTATCAGTATATAAAATATGAGGCTGAAGATGCCAAAGCGGGCAAGGTAATGATCAGGAACATGTATGATTTTACGAACCTCGCAAAATTTGCTTTTTCCTGGGAACTGATGGAAAACGGAAGGGAGGTCGCCTCCGGTGAACTCCCATCAATTAGAGTATCCCCGTCTGAGAGCACCGCCGTACAAATTGATCTGCCGGAATTATCGAAGACGAAAGCCGAATACTTTCTGAATATATATGCCCGATCCAAAGCTGAAACGCCATTGGTGCCAAAAGGACACCTGGTAGCCTATGAGCAATTTCAACTGACAAAATTTCAACCTAAAACCTTCTCCGCAGATACCGATGGGATATCTGTTGTCAGGGATGATGAAATTATTACGGTTTCCGGTAACGGGTTTCAAATTAAAATCAACCATACAAACGGCACTATCGTCTCCCTGGATTACGGGAATGGAAATCTGATCATCAAGGGCATGCGGGCTAATTTTTGGCGTTCACCCATTGACAACGACTATGGTTATGACATGCCTAAACGCCTGATTCAATGGAAGAATGCAACGGAAACTCAGAATTTGACCGGGGTTGCCATGTATGATGATCAGGATCGGCCACTGGATGCATTGGAATTGACCCCAAATCCATTTAAAGTGACCGAGGCTCTGCAACTCGTAGCTACCTACAATCTGCCTTCTGTTGACGGCCAGGTGGCCATGAGTTATACCATTAACAGCAAGGGTGAAATTTTGATAAGTAATTCGCTGAAGGGCATCGATGAGGGGTTGCCCATTTTACCCAGATTCGGCAGTAACTTCATCATTAAAAAGGAATATGATACTGCCCTGTGGTACGGACGCGGGCCACATGAAAATTACCGGGACCGGAAGACCTCCGCCCTGGTGGGGCTGTATACAGCCAAAGTGGGAGCGCTTTACTACCCCTATATTCGCCCGCAGGAAAATGGTAACAGGACCGATACAAGAACGCTTTCTTTTACCAACGGACAGGGGAAGGGTATTTTAATATCGGCAGACCAGCCTTTTGAATTCAGTGCCCACCACCAATACAATTCTGACTTCGATGAAGGCCCTGAAAAACGGCAACGACATACCTATGACATTCCGGAGCGCGATTTGATCAATATCAATATCGACTACAGACAAATGGGTGTAGGGGGGGATAACAGTTGGGGGCTGATGCCACACAAGGCCTACCAGATCCAGCCCCGGAATTTGTCCTATAGCTTTATGATACAACCTGTAAGATAAGGGGATCCAAACCCGGAACAATGCCCACTGTTTCTATTTTTCTGAGCAGTTTTTACGACCAGAAGTATAACCCGATTAGCTTTGGTGGTATTGGAAAGAAATTGTCCGCCAGGTCTGCCGTGTTTTGCCAGGCCTCGTTTAGCATTGTACTACTACTTCATTTTCACCCATATATTACCTCCCTTGTGGGATGCAACAGTGGCTTCTATAAAGTCCATTCCGCGTACACCGTCCGACATGGTGGGGAATTCACCGTCGTTGTATCTTTTGCCCCGGATGGCCTTGGCGGCCCCCAGATAAATATTGGCCATGGAATCAAAAATACCTTCCGGATGCCCCGGAGGTAGTTTGGTTCCATCCAGAGACAATTTTGAATTATACGCATGCCCGGGTTTGTAAATTTGCGTGGGCTCCGTATCGCTTAATTTATATAGAAAATTGGGCCTTTCCTGCTCCCATCTGAACGCGCCTTTCTCCCCATAAATGGCAATCGCCAACCCGTTTTCTTCTCCGGTGGCCACCTGGCTTCCACGAATAACCCCTTTAATATGGTCCCCCATCCTGATCAGGACGGTTCCATCAACATCCATCTTATTATCCTTGTACAGATAATTAAAGTCGCACAAGAGGGATTTCACCTGTAGTCCGGTGGTGTATTCAACCAAATTAAAAGCGTGTACCCCAATGTCTCCCATGCAGGAACTGATCCCAGCTTTCTTTGGATCAAGGCGCCAAACCGAGGAGCGCTTTTTCTTATCGTGAATAATTGGGTTTATCCAGCCCTGGTAGTATCTGGCGTCTACCTTATGTATTTTTCCAAGGGCTCCAGCCTTGATCATCTCACGCATCTGCCGCACCATTGGGTAGCCGGTATAGGTGTGCGTCAGGGCAAAAACAGTGCCCGACTTTTTATGGGCTTTCTGTAATATTTTAGCTTCCTCATAGGTTGTGGTCATCGGTTTTTCACAGATAACATGGAAACCGTTCTCCAGGAGTTTTTTAGCCATCGGGAAATGCAGGAAGTTGGGTGTTTGCACCGAACATACCTGGATACGTTCACTTTCAGGCAGTTTCATTTCCTCTTCAATCAGCGTATCAAAATCAGGGTAAATCCGGTTGAGGGGCACATCAATTTCCCGGGCAAAAGCCTTATTCTGCTTAAAATCCGGATTAAACACAGCTCCCGTAATTTGATAATTGTCATTGATATGAGAGGCTACCCTGTGCAGCACTCCAATGAGGGAGTCTCCCCCTCCTCCTAGTATTCCAAGTCTGATTTTTTTAGGCATGGCAATCGGTTTTTATTTTTTATACTCAATTTTTTCATTCTTAAAAAGGATGGCAAACAGCACGAACACTCCAAAGGCAAAAATTGCCGGGAACGTCCAGATATCTCTCCAACTATGCGCCCCTCCTTCCAACAAATAGGCATCCGTAATTTTTCCGGCAACCCAAAAGCCCACCAACATGCCAAAACCATAGGTGGCCAGTGTTATAAGTCCCTGTGCCGCGCTCTTGAATTTATCGCCTGCTTTGGAATCCGTATAGATCTGCCCGGAAACAAAGAAAAAGTCGTAGCAGATCCCATGAAGGGCGATCCCTAAAATAAGCATAAAGGTCAATTCTCCGGAGTTTCCGTAGGCAAAGAGAAAATACCGTATCGTCCAGGCGAGCATTCCGGCAATAATAGTCATTTTAAACCCGAACTTTTTAAAGAAATAGGGCAGCAGGAGCATAAACAACACTTCGGATGCCTGTCCGATGGTCATCTTGCCGGTGGGATTATTTACACTTATTTCAGCCAGGAAGGGATTTGCATTTTGATAGTAAAAGGCCAGGGGGATACAAATAAGGATGGAAGAGATAAAGAAGATCAAAAAATTCCTGTCCTTTAATAATTTTAGGGCATCCAGGCCCAAGATACCAGATATACTTACCTTTTCGTCCTTGTCAATTTTCGGTGGCGTTTTTGGCAATGTGAAACTGAATATCCCTAAAAATGCGGAAGCAATGGCGACCATTAAAAAGGTGTTTTTAAGCATCCCCTCACTTCTTGCCTCCGGGGAATCCCAAAGGAAGACATAACTGATCAGGAGGCCGGCGACAATCCATCCGATCGTACCGAAAACGCGGACGAACGAAAACTCTTTTGCCGGATCCTTCATCTGGTTAAACGAAATGGAATTAACCAAGGCCAGCGTAGGCATATAGATGATCATATACCCCAGGACATAGGGATAAAAGCCTGCAAAGTCGACAGAGGTATACATTTGGTACATAAGTACGGCTCCGGCAAGATGTAATACGCCCAGAATACGCTCAGCATTAAAATACCGGTCCGCAATCATTCCGATAATAAAAGGCGCTATGATGGCACCCCAGGACTGGGTGGAAAATGCCATTGCCGATTCAGCCCCGCTTGCTCTTAAGTTATCCCCTAAAAAAGTCCCGAGGGTGACGAACCAGCCACCCCATATAAAGAATTCCAAAAACATCATCAGAGAAAGTTGAACTTGTGTCTTTTTATTCATAATGCTTTCGGTTATCTTTTATAGAAAATAAAATCCAAAGGAAAAGGCTCCAGGCCATTGTTCCTGAAATCCATGGCAATCTGCGCCCTGTGATGTGTCGAATGATTTATAATGTGAAATAATATATCCTGTAACGTATTTGTAAATAACCGCCCATCCGAATTTTCATAATTGATTCGCTTCTCGAAGTCATCAGTATTCGTCATCACCTCAAAGGAACTGCGCTGATTTTCATAATGAATATCCCCCCAGTCCTTTATCGGGTGCAATTGCCATACTTCATAATCCGAAGGTTTTTCCAGGATCCTGGAATTCCAGATATGATGCGCATTCAGGAGGTGGCTAAAAAGGGACAGGCTCTTATCGGGAACCTCCTCCAATCTATTGCATTCATCAATAAGCTTTTTGTTGCAATAAAAGTTGTAATCAAAAAGGTTATTAAAAAAACCCTTCATCTGCACTGGTTTGTTTTTGATTGTTGGTCCGATCTATTCAGAAATTAGCAGTCATCATGGATATCCCGCTCAGCCACACTTCTCTTTGCAACGGCCTTTTTTATTTAGTTGAGTTTTGTTGCCGCCTGGATCAATAGCTCTTTGGTGGCAATAATACCCTCTTCTTCACTGAGTTCGTCCCCTTCGTACTCTACCCCAATATATCCTTTATAGCCCGCATCCTTAACAATTTGGAGCATTCTTACATAATCGATCTCAATTTCATTTCCACGCTCATCAAATTTATGCGACTTCGCACTTACCGCCTTGGCGTGCGGCATCAATTCCGTTACCCCCTTGTAGATGTCGTACATTTCTGCACAACCCGCCACGTAATTTTCAGGATCTTTCCTTTTAATACAGAAATTTCCAAAGTCGGGAAGTGTCCCGCAATTGTCCATATTCACAGTGCTCATTACTTCGGCTACCATGGCCGCATTGGACGAAAGCCCGCCGTGGTTCTCCACGATGATATTTATGTTTCTGTCTTTGGCATAGGTTGCCAGTTGAGTAAGGCCATCTATGGAATTTGCTTTCCATTCTTCGGGAATGTCACTGCCGGCGAGATTCACCCGTATGGCATGGCACCCCATGGCTGCCGCGGCATCCACCCATTTATAATGTCTTTCTACAGCCTCTTTGCGTTCCTTTGCATTACTGACTGCCAGATTCCCCTGGCCATCAATCATGATCAGCACATTCTTCATTCCATATTTTTCTGCCTCTTCGTTCGATTTGGCCACAAAGGCATCCATAGCTTCCTTGGAATAGTCTGCTTCCTCCAGCTCAGGGTTGTATAGCTGGCTTACATACTCCAACCCGCTGAATCCCCAGTCCTTTGCCATCTTTGCGAAACTGTAAGGATCGGTATCCCCTTCGCGAATCATCCGGTGTATAGACCATTGTGCCAATGAGAGATCAAAGAAGGGTGCATCCGCTGCTACCATCCCGGTTTCAGCGTCTGTGTCATTATCCTCTGTTTTTTTGTTTTCTTTGCAGGACAGTGCAAGTGCCAGCATCAAAATAAGTCCCAATAAGGTACTCTTTTTAATATTATTTTTTAAAGTCATTTCTATGAGGGGTTGGTTGAATTTTAAAAATATAGATGTACTACAACGTTATAGTTAATTGCGCTCTTGGAAGTATCGCGTTTAAATGTAGAAAATTAATTTTATATTTAATAA
>DATGCB010000539.1:0-14790 GCA_035312365.1 Eudoraea sp.
GAAGGACTGCGTCTTCAGGGTAAACTTCTCGTCTCCGGCATACCATTACAAAAGCCCATCCAAAAATGGATGGGCCTCCAGAGGTACAGGTGGGGAGACTCCCTGAAGGACTGCGTCTTCAGGGTAAACTTCTCGTCTCCGGCATACCATTACAAAAGCCCATCCAAAAATGGATGGGCTTCCAGAGGTACAGGTGGGGAGACTCGAACTCCCAAGCCTTGCGGCACTAGTTCCTGATACTAGCGTGTCTACCAATTCCACCACACCTGCCTAAAATTAATCTCGTAAACAAATAATCTTCGTTCTCCGTAGCTCAAGCGTAGGAGAACCACACCTGCTTAAAATTAATCTTGCAAACAAATAATCTTCGTTCTCCGTAGGCCAAAAAAGCCCCTCTAACTAGAGAAGCTTTTTGTCGTGGTACAGGCGGAGAGACTCGAACTCTCACACCTTTCGGCACTAGATCCTAAGTCTAGCGTGTCTACCAATTCCACCACGCCTGCTCTAAAATGTTCTCGCAAGTCAATGCCCATTGTTCTCCGTAGATTTATCGAAGGGGACCACGCCTGCAAAAAACCAGTTCCCGGGAACCCCTAATATCAATCAGGGATAAAATTATCGGGATGCAAATATAATCCAAAAATTCAATTTAAAAATAAACCCCCTTAAAAATTAGCCCTTCTTTTTGTACTTTTAAAACCACTTCAAAAGACTTCATATGCAAAATGTCAGGTCGTACGTCGACGATCATAAGGATCGGTTTATCGACGAATTAATCCAATTGCTCAAAATCCCTTCGGTAAGTGCAGACTCCGCCTTTTCCCAGGATATGCACGACACAGCCGAAGCGGTTGCCACTGCCTTGTCCGAAGCGGGCTGCGAAACGGTTGAAATCTGTGAAACACAGGGATATCCCATCGTTTATGGGGAAAAGATGCTCAGTGCCCAACTTCCGACCGTGCTCGTATACGGACATTACGACGTACAGCCGCCGGATCCGCTCGACCTCTGGGAATCCCCCCCTTTTGAACCCGTGATCAAAGAAACAGTGCTCCACCCGGAAGGCGCCATCTTCGCAAGGGGTTCCAGTGATGATAAGGGACAGTTTTACATGCATGTAAAGGCATTGGAGTACATGGTGAAGAACAATGCACTCCCCTGTAACATTAAATTTATGATCGAAGGCGAGGAGGAAGTTGGTAGCGAAAGCCTGAGTACTTTCGTCAGGGAGCAGCGGGAAAAACTTGCCAACGATATTATTTTAATATCCGATACCGGGATGATCGCTAATGACGTGCCTTCGGTTACCACGGGGCTAAGGGGGCTGAGTTATGTAGAGGTGGAAGTTACCGGGCCCAACAGGGATCTGCATTCAGGTTTATACGGAGGGGCCGTGGCCAACCCCATCAACATACTGAGCAAGATGATCGCCTCCCTCCACGATGAAAACAACCGGATTACCATTCCCGGTTTCTACGACAAGGTCGAAGAACTATCCGCGGAAGAACGGGCCGAAATGGCAAAGGCACCGTTTAATCTTTCAGCCTATAAACAGGCGCTTGATATCACGGATGTTTATGGCGAAAAAGGGTACACGACCAATGAACGCAATTCTATCCGTCCTACCCTGGATGTCAATGGCATCTGGGGCGGCTATACGGGAGAAGGCGCTAAAACGGTGATCGCCGGCAAGGCCCGGGCTAAAATTTCTATGCGCCTGGTACCGCAACAGGACTGGAAAGAGATCACCCGGCTTTTTACTGCCCATTTCAAAAACATCGCTCCCCCCGGGGTTACGGTAAGCATCACGCCTCACCATGGCGGACAGGGGTATGTTACGCCCATAGATAATGTCGGCTACCAGGCTGCGAGCAGGGCCTACGAAACCACTTTTGGCAAAACACCCATTCCACAAAGAAGCGGCGGCAGCATTCCCATCGTCTCCCTGTTTGAAAAGGAACTTGGAAGTAAAACCATCCTGATGGGCTTCGGGCTCGACAGTGATGCCATCCATTCCCCCAATGAACACTTCGGTGTATGGAACTACCTCAAAGGCATAGAGACCATTCCATATTTTTATAAATACTTCGCTGAATTGAATACCTGATCACAGGGCCTTGCCAATATTGCTAACCCGGGTTCAGTTGAGGAGCAATTATCAGTCCTTTGGCCAAGCCCGGAAATTTTTGCCCGCTTTGTCCCACAGGCTGAAGGAATAAATCCAAAAGGCTATAATCAAAAGTTAATAAAAAATTACTCTACACTTGTAGAATTGAAATAATTATTCTATGTTTGTAGAACAATTTTAAATTCTGTTCTATGCCTCTTTCAAAATCCGAAGAAGAACTGATGAATATCCTTTGGAAACAGCAAACAGCCTTCCTCAAGGATCTGTTAGATGCCTATCCGGACCCCAAACCCGCGACCACAACGGTGGCTACGCTGCTAAAACGAATGGCTGACAAAGGCTTTATAGCCTATAAAAGCCAGGGAAGGTCCCGAAAATACTATCCGTTGGTCAAAAAGAAGGACTATTTCTCCAAACATGTAAACGGACTCATCAAAAACTTCTTTAATGATAGTGCGTCCCAGTTTGCCTCTTTTTTTACCAGGGAAACGGACCTCACTGAAAAGGAGTTGCAAGAATTAAAGGCACTGATCGACAGCGAAATTAAAAGAAAAAAGTCATGATGGTCTACCTTTTAAAATCAAGTGCATGCCTGGCAGCCTTCTATATTTTCTATAAAGTATTTCTGGAGAGAGAAAACATGCATGTTTTAAAACGTTTTTACCTCCTCCTTGCCCTGGTTCTTTCCTTTGTTATTCCGGCAATTACATTTACCCAAATTATAGAAGTACCCCCCGTGAATGAAGTTTCAGGGATGCCGGTTATGCAAGCAGATCCTTCCCTGCAAAGTGAAATCCCTTCAGATACCACCCTTTTCAATGTCCCCCTGATCCTTTGGAGTATTTACCTGTCCGGACTGTTCCTGTTCGGGGTCAGGTTCCTGAAAAATCTCCTCCTTTTAGGCCGCAAAATACAATCCAACCCCAAAGAAAGGACCAATCACACCACCAGGGTATTACTTCGCGAAAAAATCAGCCCCCATACTTTTTTCAGGTACATTTTTCTGAATAAAACCAAATACAGGACAAAACAGATTCCCGCAGAAGTGCTGCTTCACGAGGAAACGCACGCCCGGCAAAAACATAGCCTGGATGTTCTTTTTACAGAATTGCTGCAGTTGGTTCTGTGGTTTAACCCCTTGATCTGCCTCTTTAAAAAATCGATCAAACTCAATCACGAATTCCTGGCAGACCGTACCGTCATAAACCAAGGGGTGGCTCCGGCCAGCTATCAATCCATGTTACTGACTTTTACACGGCCACAGCTTTCGCAGGTTCATCATTCACCATTTGCCAATGCCATCGATTATTCATCCATCAAAAAACGCTTTACAGTCATGAAAACACAAACATCCGCAACAGCTAAATGGGTAAGGATTTTTATATTCCTGCCCTTCATCACCCTGCTTCTTTTCAGTTTTAGCGATAAAATCAAAATCTATAGAAGTGAATCTTCCCAACAAATTTATACCCAGGACGGGGCTACCAAAAAACAAATGGCAGAGTACGATGAACTGGCGGGGAAATACAATTCGATGTCCCGCTCCAACTTTCATGTCATTGGCAGTGAGGTAGAGCGCCTGGAATTCCTTTATGGTTTGATGACCGCGGAGCAAAAGAGTGCTGCGGAACCCTATCCGGAATTCCCGCCCGTGCCAGACCCCCCCCTGCCTCCCCAGGATATTGCTATCATGGAAGAAAGGGCCGAAATGGAAAAAAAGGCCATCGTTATGGAAAGAGAAGCGGCCCAGACGGAAAGACAAGCTGCCCGGTTTGAAAAACAATCCATGAAAATGGAGCACCAACAAAGACAGGCGGAAGCCCAGGTCATCCAAATGGGGGAACAAGAAGTACAAAGGGAACAACAACGTGTTCAGGCCGAGGAGGTAATGGCGGCGGTACTCCCGAAGGTCCCGGCCATAGCAGTGGATGCTGACACCGATAAATACAGCAAAGAACTCCAAACGGCTATCCGTAAATACAGGAAGGAAAAAAAGAAGTACCTGGAAGCCCTGTCCGCAAATCCAAAAAAACAAAAAGGCAATGCAGGGGACCTGAAAACCATGTATGCCGGGATTATGGAATTGTATCATAATTATGCAGTTTTGGCACAGCGGGAAAATGTGTTCATTGCCCATGCCCCACAGGTGTCGCCTGTAGTAAGACCGGTTCCCGGCAACCACATTGCAGTACCCCCGGAAGCCCCTTCTCCAAAAGCACCGGAGATAGCTGCGGGCAGCCATAATTTACCTCCACCCCCCCCGGAGCCAAATGCTCCTACCGAACCAAAATCCCCCCTCGAATTTCTTAGGGAGATGGGGCGCCAAAATGCAATTTTTTACTTTAACGGCAAGGAAATTTCAGCTGCCAAAGCCATAGAACTTATGGAAACCACAAGCCACCTGGGCGTAACAGCAAAACATACGGGATTAAAACGCCCTGTCGTAACGCTGTCCGAATCCCCTATCCATATTACGGAGGATAAATAACATGGTCATGATTTTCACAAACACCTGCCAATACCTTACTGGGATGCTGGCAATATTATTATTGATGTGCGGAAGTTATTCCTGTAAACGGACTGCGGTGGACCAGGCTTCCGTGGAACAGCCTTTCATATCGGATTCCCTGACCATTGCCAAAATGATTTCGACCCGGGAGACGGCGATGATCCATAAAGATATTGAAGCCGCAATGGACCAGTTTACCGAGGAGGCAACCTGGATCAATTCACAGGGGTATTATTTTGAAGGAAGAGAAAACGTGTCAAAATTCCATGGGATGCTGGCCGGCAACGACAGCCTGGACTATTATTATAAGGCAGGCAGTCCGAGGATCCGGATGATAGATCCCCAAAATGCACTGGCCTACTACGGTTGGAAAATGTTCTGGTACAAAAAAGAAAACCCGGCAGATACCACCTTTAGAGAAATTGGCCTCATGACACTTACGGCCCATAAAACCAATGATAAATGGCAATGGATTGCGGTAACCAACCAGCATACTCCCTGGTTTTATGAAGATATTGAAGCGGTTACCACCGATAGCGATTGACCAGGGCAAGGGCACTGAATCCCTGAAAACTCATAAATGATTATAAAAGCCTCAAATAATGGGGCTTTTTATGTAACAAATAATCCCAAATTGCGTTCTAATAGTCTGTTACAGACTATTCATCAAAGACGAACACTATGATACGACGCTTTTTTATGCTCTGCTCGGGAGCTGACACCAACATTCTTGAGAGTTGTTCCTCCGGGGAACAAAACAAATATGCCGGCATCGGTGCAACTGTTTTTTTTACGGCTGTCATGGCCTTCATTGCAAGTAGTTATGCCCTCTACACAGTTTTCGACAATATATATACCGCTATTTTCTTCGGGCTTATCTGGGGGCTCCTGATCTTTAATCTGGATCGGTTTATCGTCTCAACGATCAAAAAAAGAAACAGTTTCAGAAGTGAATTCATGCAGGCCACACCCAGGATCATTCTGGCAGTGATTATTGCCGTGGTCATTTCAAAACCCCTGGAGATGAAGATTTTTGAAAAAGAGATCAACCAGGTGCTGCTCGAACAAAAGAATGAAATGACCCTGGCCAATAAACAACAACTTGCACTGCAGTACATTCCTGCAGTGGAAGCCCTCAACCAGGATATTGCAGCTCTGAAGGCGGAAATAGCCGAAAAGGAAGCGGAAACAAATGCTTTGTACGATACTTACATCAGTGAAGCTGAGGGAACCGCGGGTACCATGCTCCTTGGTAAAGGCCCCGTGTATAAGGAAAAAAGGGAAAAGCACGATGCCTATCTTGCTGAATTGAACCTCCTCAAAGAAACCAACAGAAAGAAAATTGCCGATATTGAAACACAGATCACCGCTCTAAATGAGGAATATGCCCTGGTAGTGGCCAATTCCCAGCCCGTAATTGATGGCTTTGACGGACTTATGGCCCGTATCAATGCGCTGGGGGAATTGCCCTGGTTTCCTTCTTTTTTTATTTTCCTGCTCTTTCTGGCCATTGAAACTTCTCCCATAGTCGCTAAACTTCTTTCTCCCAAAGGCCCTTATGATCATAAACTGGAAGATGAAGAAAGTGTGGTTGAAACATGGGTAACTCAAAAAGTCCTTGAACGGGAACACATCCTCGCCACCGATGTTGCACTTAATGAAAAGATTTATGGCGAAATCGCCGGGGAGGAGGCAGTATACGCCTATAAAAAGGAGAAAGCCGAAGAATTACTGCGCCTTCAGGCAAATTCTTTTCATGAATTACAGGTAAAAAATTTATAAGCTCAGCGAAAAGGAGTACGTTGAGGCCTGCATTCCACCCGAACCCGGGATTTGTGTTCGTTGCCGTTACCAAATGTCAGCAACAGCCCAATCAAAGTTTTTTAGGATCCAAAACCACGTATTTTACCGTTTTTCGGTTCCACGTATACACAATGTGAACGTTCCCGTCTTCCGTCTGGACAACGGTTGGATAGGAATACTCTTCCCCCTCCTTATCAGTGGTTTCCCTGACAGGTTCCAGATCCAGGACACGCGTCCAATGCTCCCCGTCCCGGGAAAGTGCTATGCTCAGAGGAACCCGGTCTCCCCAATTCTTACCTGTAGGATTATAAACCAAAAGCTGTCTGCCATCAATTAGACTCACTCCATCAATCCCCGAGTTCGGATTTGGCAGGGAAGTCGCGGTCATTTTACTCCAGGTCTGCCCACCGTCCCCTGACCAGTTCTGCGCTATCACTTGGTTCTGTGTCCTGCTCAACAATTGCAGCCTCCCACCCCCATAGTTCAAAATAACAGGCTGGATGGCCCCGAACTCTTCAGGATTATTCAGGGAAGCGGATTTGAACCAGGTCCTTGCAGAGTCGCGACTTATTTCAAGATGTATTTGCCACCCGTCATTCTCACTCTCCGTACTCGAAGGAGAAAGTAATGTACCGTCCCCCAATTGGACGGGTTGATTTTTGATGGGTCCCAGAATACCTTGTGTGAGATGGATGGGCTCTGACCATGTTGCGCCGTTGTCCCCGGAAGTCATATACAATCCCCACCAGGTTTGCGGGCTCGGGCCTACCTTGTAAAACAACAAAAGAGGCCGGTTTTTTGGTTTGTAAAGAACAGGGTTCCAGCAGGGAAATCGCGAACCGTCAGCCTGGATCCCATTGGCCACTTCAACGGGGGTTGACCATGTCCCATTGGTTCTGCGCGCTACCCAAATCCCAACGTCCTTGTTCTTTTCCTTGGTACCCCCGAACCATGAGGCCACCACCATGTTGTCACTGACCGCTACCGTGGAGGCGTGGACCTCCGGTGTAAAGGCATCTTCCAGGGCAAAAATATACTCCTCATAAAGTATCGCCGGATGCCTCATGTCCCGGGCATCAGGATTATTTTGCGCGATTCCCATAGGTGGAATTACTACAGTTAATAAGAATAAGATCAGCATTTTCATTAGACGGCAGTTTGACCCAAATTAGGGAATATATCCCTTACTCGAAACTCTTTCGATATTCCGATGGCGTTTTACCCATGATATCCTTAAAATAGAAGTTAAAATTTGCCAGGTTATTATAACCGCTGTCAAAACAGATCTGCGTAATTTGCTTATCGGTTTCTGCCAGCATTTTGGCGGCCATACCCACCCGTACCCGTTTTACATATTGCATAAAGGTCAGATTTGTCTTTTTCTTAAAAAACCGGCAGAAGGACCCCGGGGTCATATTCAGGATGGACGCAGCTTCGTCGAGCCTTACACCCTTATGTACGTTCTGAAAAACGTACTTATACACCCTATTGACTTTCTCCAGATTTTTTGAGAATACAGCAGCCTGTCCGATAGGGTTCGACAATTTTTCCCTTTCCTCCATCTTGAGTAACACATTAAATACCCTGAGCATCTCAATAAAATATTCAAGCCCCTCAAGTTGGGTCATCCTAAGCAATGTGTTGTAGATTTTTTCATGATTTTCGGTTTTAAACCGTAACCCCAGGGCCGAAAGTTTCAGAAGATTCACTACTTTTTCCAATTCTGGCATCTTAAAAAAGTCAGAGCTGATAACCTCTTCTGAAAAATGGGTGACAATACAATAGGGTTCATTGCCCTTTCCGTATTCCAATGCCTCCCAGCAATGAGGGAGATCCGGACCCATTAAAACGAGATCCCCCTTTTCAAACCGGGAGATATTATCGCCCACGATTCTCCTGCCCGAGCCGGAGGCAATAAAGTTGAGTTCAAAATTTTTATGGGAATGAATGGTATCCTTGGTTTTCAAGGGTAGTTTCCTGGTGATAAAGGAATGCTTATCGGGTACGTGTATCTTTTCAAATACAAACTCCATTTAGAACTATTTTAACTGTAATTTCTCAATTTACAAATTATTTCGCATAAAAAGGGTAATATTTAATGTGTATGTTGCAAAATTGTTGAGGCCTGGAATGCGATTTTAAGCGTTATTTGTTAGTGGCCTAACTTCTACATCATGAGTTTATCTTTAAAGGGAATCATACCGCCCATGATAACGCCCCTACTGGAAAACGGGGATCTGGATCTTATGGGGCTGAATAACCTGATTGGGCATATGTTGGCCGGAGGCGTACACGGTATCTTTTTACTGGGTACCACCGGGGAAGGGCCAAGCCTTGACCATATCACGAGAAAGCAATTGGTTTCAGAGGCCTGCGCTATCATAAAAAAGCGGGTACCGGTACTTGTTTGTATAACAGATACCTCCCTTAAAGAATCCGTTGAACTGGCGAATTACTCCAAAGAGGCGGGTGCTGATGCTTTGATCGTGGCCCCACCGTACTATTTACCTATTTCGCAATCCGAAATGTGCGACTACCTGGAATGTCTTGCACCCCGGTTACCCCTGCCCTTTCTATTGTACAACATGCCCTCCTGCACCAAACTGCACCTTTCCTTTGAGACCGTTCGAAGGTCCCGTGAACTGGGGGCCATTGGGATCAAGGACAGTTCCGGCGATATGGAATATCTTTATGCACTCCTCCATCAATATAAGGACGATAACAATTATTCCATCATTACAGGAACCGAATTATTTTTGCCGGAGACCATCTTAAACGGAGGACAAGGGGCGGTAGCGGGAGGAGCCAATTTTTTCCCGAGGTTATTCGTCGACCTTTACGAAGCTTCCGTCTCCAATGATCTCGAAAAAATTTCGCCCCTTCGTAAAAAGGTGGCCGGGATCGGAGATATGATCTACGACGTTGGCAGGCAGGAATCAAAATATATAAAAAGCACCAAATGCGTTTTGTCGCTCATGGGGATTTGCCAGGACTTTTTGGCTCCCCCGCTAACCCCGTTTAATGCCACTCAACGGGCAAAAATCAAAGCTTTTCTGAGTGAATTCACTTATGATAATGAATACTTCCCGGCTTAATGAACTATGAGCTCAACCCTGTAGACCTGATGGTAATACTGTGCTATGGACTTGTTCTGCTTGGCATGGGGGTTTATTTTTTCAGGAAAAGCAATACCTCAGAACACTTTATGGTTGCCAGCAGGCGCATCCCTGCCTGGGCAGCAGGGATTGCAGTATTGAGCACCTATACGAGCAGTATTTCATACATTGCGGTCCCGGGGAAAGCCTTTGATGACAATTGGCACCCGCTGATTTTTGCCCTTACTGCCTTCCCCGTAGCCTGGTTTGTGACCAGGTATGTCATCCCGATATACCGGAGGCACAAGATCATTTCGGTCTACAGCTATCTGGAGGAAAAAATAGGGGAATGGGGCCGGATCTATGCTGTGTTCTCCTTCCTTCTGTTTATGGTAGGGAGGGTGGCCGTAATTCTCTATTTGTCTTCCCTGTTATTGTCCTCCTTTGTAAGTGCCGATATTGCCATCGTGATCCTGATTGTCGGGGCAGTCACCATTGTATATACCTTAATGGGAGGTATGGAAGCTGTCATATGGACCGATGTCATGCAGTCCGTTATTATGATTGGAGGAATTCTCTTCGTCGGTTTATTGCTGGCCACGGAAGTCTTCGCCCAACCTGAAAACCTGATACAAAAAGCCATCGACGCCCAAAAATTCAGCTTGGGAGACACCGGTCTTTCTTTGAGTAACCGTACCATTTGGGTCATGATCCTTTACGGTATTACAGAGAATGTGCGTAATTTGATCGCCGATCAAAATTATACACAGAAATACTGTTCCGTAGCCACGGAAAAGGAGGCTAAAAAGTCGGTTTGGATCGCTATGCTCATCTATTTGCCAATGACCATTCTATTTCTTTACATAGGTACCGCATTATTTACATTCTATGGTGGTGAAAGTCATGACTTGCACGAAGTGATTTCCAAAGGCGATGAGGTCTTTCCGTACTACATCGCCACAGAGCTCCCGGTGGGTATCAAAGGTTTGATCATTTCGGCCATTATGGCGGCTTCCATGAGCACGGTTGATTCTGCCCTGAACAGCTCTGCAACCGTATTGTATATGGATATTTACAATAAGTATTGTACCCCAGGCACCCGGAAAATATCTAACCTTCAGTTCCTTCGGCTGTCTACCGTCCTTTGGGGGATCCTGGGAGTTGGTTTTGCCCTTTTGATGATCAGGGCAGGGAGCGCACTGGATGTGTGGTGGCAGATTTCCGGTATTTTCGGTGGCGGTATCCTGGGGTTGTTCCTTTTAGCCGTTTTCAATATTAAAATCACCAGGCCCCAGGGTATTACAGCCGTAATCTTCAGTATCCTACTGATCCTTTGGGGCACTTTTTCCCGTGATCTGCCGGATCCGTTTTCCTGGATGGAATGCACTATTGACCCAATTATTACAGGTGCGATGGGAACCGCCGGTCTCCTTGGGCTTTCCCTGTTGTTCGTCCTGATAAAGAAAAGCGCTTCCCTTCGCCCATAATTGGCCTCCCAAAGGGTTTCCATGTTACACGATTCCCATTTTCTTGAGCAAATAGGAAGCATTCATATTTTTACAGACCCCCTGTTTTAAGGTATAATCAAAATGCAGTTCGTCATTGATGATCTCCACATCGAAATAGAAATTCTCAACCTCGGGGTGTTCATCCCCAGCTTTGCATAGGCTCAGGTCGTGCGTGGCAATGATCCCGGTCGATCTGGAAGCGATCAGTTTGTCCACAAATTTTCTGGATCCAATGGCTTTATCCGTACTGTTGGTGCCCTTCAAAATTTCATCCAGAACTATAAAATAAGGGTCCTCCCCAATATGATCCACAATGAATTTAAGCCTTTTTAATTCCGAATAGAAATAAGACTCCTCATCCGTCAAGGAATCCGTAGTCCGCATACTGGTAATCAGTTTTATAGGTTTGTATGTAGCCACCTTAGCGCAGACCGGCAACCCGGCATTGGCCATTACAATTTGGAGGGACACCGCGCGAAGAAATGTACTTTTCCCGGCCATGTTTGCGCCGGTAATAATAAAAAACCGGGTTTCCCCGATCTCAAAATCATTGGCCACACTTTTATCAGGGTCCAACATGGGGTGTGAGGCCCCCACCGTTTTCAATATCGTATCTCCCTTGACAATATCAGGGTAGGAATAATCAGGATGATTAAAAGAAAAATTACCGAGTGAATTGCAGGCATCGAAAAAAGTAATCGTCTTAAACCAGGTTTCAATTTTGGGACCGTGCTGTGCCATCCAATGATCTATAGCACCACTTATCTGGATATCACGTAGCATTAAACCATTGCCAAGCAGTCCTATGATCATGTTGTTCCTTTGATCAAGGGCACTGAGTAGCTTTGAAAATCGCTTTAATACCTCAGAGCTGATTTCGTCTTTTTGATGGATCGCTGCTGCCGCATTCCGCAAAAAGACCGAATCAAATCTTTGCTCCTCCAATTTAATTAACAAGGCCTGATATTGGCGAAAAGTACGCTGTATTTTAGTGGTATCGGAGGACAACTTATTAGTTTTCCGGAGGTATTTTCCCGTTATCCCCAATCCGAGAAAAAACCATCCGGCCAGGAGCCATCCCGGGGCCACATCCAGGAAGTAAGTCGTGATAATAAGTACGGACATTATCGAAAAAAGCCGGGGAACATAGGCAAGGGTGCCCGAAATGAATGGGGTGTAGGTGGCTATCCATCCAATGATCGCAGTGTTGGGAATTTCCGATTTGACAAGCATGGCAGTTGCCGAAAAATCTTGCCGCCATTCCGGGATAGCGGCCAATTCCCTGATGGCATCCTGCTTATCCGGAATGTTTTCTATTTCATTTGCGGTCAATATATCGGCCAATACCCGACCACTTTGCTGCAGGCAGGTACGATTGCAATATTGATAGAATGAACCTCTGCCAAACAGGTCAATATCCTGACTGTAATAATGCATGGGATCCTGAAATTCAGCGCCATCGGGCAGGTGGTCGTACTTCCGGTTCAGAACTTCCAGTTCCGTAACATTGATGCGGACCAGGGCCAGTAATTTATCCTTTTGTAACTGTAAATCGGTATGGCGCGATACCAGAAAAAGAAACAGCACAAAGGTCAAAATCGCAATGCAGATGACAGGATTGGTTTGGCCGTAAAAGATATAAATTCCGAAAATCGCCAATAAAAAAACAGCCAGCCGTATCATGCTCGATGCAAAGAGCTGCCGGTTGATATTGCTTAATTTTTCACGGTAGGTCGTTAATTGTTCGTTGTAAAATATGAAGGGCTCCTGCATGCGATGGTGACCATATTTAAATTCAGCCGCAAATATATAGATTCTCCTGCTAGGCTATATTTTTAAGCTGCTCCTTCAGTTTTTTGGGAAGCCCGGAAATGACCAGTCCATAGGAATGATCTATTAACTCCAGGATCAACGCGGGCGGCAATTGTTCCAGGTAAAGCGTATTCCAGTGTACCTTGCTCATATGGTATCCGGGAATGATAACACCGTCATGTACTTCCCTCAGCGTATTGGCGCGTTCCGGGTCGCATTTTAAATTCGCCTGGGAGGGAATTCTTTCCAGCGGGACCAGGGCAAACATTTTGCCCATTACCTTAAAGACCAAAGTGGATTCGTCAAATGGAAATTCTTCGGCAACCCCTTTTTTAGTAAGGCAATAATTCCTGAAATCTTCGATATTCATAACAATTCTTCAAGAATTCCGATCGCTGACCAGTATGGCCACTGTTGGCCAGTAATATCTGATTTTCTCTACGGGGTGTTCCCACAATTCGGTTTCGGTATGCTGCTCCTTCCTTTGGGCATGAAGCCTCTCATAAAATCGAATGGCAGCTATGTTATCCCTAAGAACCCATAAATACATATCCCGGCGCCCCGCTCTCCGCAAGATCTCTTTGGCGAGCAATGCCATCAATTTGCCCCCGATGCCCTTGCCGCTATGCAAATGACCAACGTGTAAATTATCAAGTAAGGCACCGTATCGTTCGTCATCCTCCAGAAAAAGGCACCCGAAGCCGACAAGCTCGCCGGCTTCCTCGGCAAGTATTAAATACATATTGGGATTGTAGTGTTCCAGCCTTGCTTTCCAGACTTTTTGCCGATCTTCTGTCACCTCATGGTCCAGGTATTGGTCGTTGAGGATGCCACGGTAATTCAGCTTCCAGTTTTTGGCATGTAGCACCGCAATGCTATCAGTGTCTTCTTTAGTTGCAGTTCTGTACCTCAGCACAAAATTCCCCTTAGTTTACTATGCCCACAGAATCGTAGACGATCACCTTGTTCCAAAGATTGCTCGATTCCTCTATAAATAATTTATGCGGTGGTTCTTCCTGATAGTCCTGTTGTGCTTCGGCCGAATCAAAAGTGACTACCAGGGAATAGGTAAATGAACCATCCACCACATCCCGGGATGCTTTGGGCGGGGTGCCAATAAATTTTGTTTTTGCGAACTGTGAATTCTGGAGGAATTTGCTGAGCGAAGCCTCAAAACTGGCTCTGTCTGCTGCGTTATCCGGATTGTTCAACCAAAAAAATACGGTGTGAACAAAAGCTGGGTCAAAATTATTCATAGGCTTGGTTTCCTGGCTATGCGCGGTTGTCGATAGGATTAAAAAAGTAAAAATAATCAATGTATTTTTCATATGATGTAGTTTTATAAATGTTGTTTAATATTTTAATAATGTTTTTTCAATTGAATTCCTTTCCAGGGCGGAATAATCCAGCTGCCAACCGATGGTCTCCACAATTTTTTCAATCAGCAAGACCGTTTCCAGGGCTTCCCGCCCGGCCGTTTCCATTAGACCGCTTTCCGGGATTTTTTCACGGATGTGTTCTTTCGCTTCCTGATTCAGGGCAGTCAGGTCATCTGGTTTAAAAGTATTAAAAAGTCCATTCTTAATGTCATAAAACTCAAGATCCGGTTCTATAGACAGTATTTCCGGGGCGGGAAAATTTGTCAGGATGATCTTTTTCTCACCGGTGTCGGCATGCATCCTGATCTTTTTCAGATCATATCCTATCTGAGCTTTCGCATTGATTACAATAAGCGCCGTTTTTTTGCTGCTAACCAGGCTTAAAAACCGCTCCCTGGTGTTTTCATATTTGTAGATCTCAGCAAAATCCCCTTCAACGGTAATCAGCTTACAAACACTCTTGATCTTTTCCAGGAGTACGCTCGACTGATGTTTTGTAAGTTCTTTGCGCTTCTTGTTGTTGAAGACCCCGTACATCCAATACATGAGGATCGCA
>DATGCB010000540.1:0-2573 GCA_035312365.1 Eudoraea sp.
GTGTCAAACCACTTGACCGGAAAAGACGATAATACCTTTAAAGTATGGACCTTTTACTGTTTCCAGAAGTGGTACTACAACATTTATCAGAACCTGTGACTTCAGGTTTAATAGAAAACGCAATATGCAGAGTACATGCAACATAAAGTCCGTCGTTTCGGAACCCAATGTGGCTTCCTTAGAAAATGAATTCATTAAAGATTAATTTTAGAATGAAATTCCCATTGTTTAAACTTCCAGGATAGGAAAATTGATGCATACCAAAAAAAAACTCATCAGAATAACCACCGTCCCCTACTCCCTTGGGGGCCTGCTTCGGGGACAACTCCGTTTTATGAATCAATATTATGACGTGATCGGGATTTCTTCGTCCTATGACGGTTATCTGGATCACGTTGGTGACAGGGAGCACATCAGGGTCATCGCTGTTGAAATGACCCGTAAAATAACCATCTTTAAGGATCTTTCTGCAGTTTGGAAGCTCTACCGGATCTTTAGAAGTGAAAAACCCTTTATGGTCCACACCCATACCCCCAAGGCGGGTACAGTTGGCATGATGGCCGCCTATCTTGCCCGCGTCCCAAACAGACTGCACACCATAGCAGGGCTGCCGCTTATGGAAGCCACCGGTTTTAAAAGAAAGGTGTTGGATGCCGTAGAAAAAATGACCTACGGCTGCGCCTCCATGATTTACCCGAATTCCTTTGGCTTACAACAGGTGATTCTCACCAACGGGTATACTACCGCCAAAAAACTAAAGGTCATCGGTAAAGGGAGTTCCAACGGAATTGATACATCCCATTTTGATCCTGCCAGGCACACGGAAGCTGAACTTGCGGCACTGAGGAAATCTTTGTCCATAAAACCGGAAGATTTTGTTTTTATTTTTGTGGGTAGGCTGGTCAGGGACAAAGGGATCAATGAACTGGTCGCAGCCTTTGACCAACTTTCCAAAAAGCATCCGAATATTAAATTGCTGATGCTTGGGTTTTATGAAAGGGAACTAGACCCCCTTGATGATGAAACCAATACCAATATTGAAACCAATAGGGATATTGTCTATGCGGGCAGCCATGAAGATGTACGTCCTTTCATGGCCTTATCTGACCTGTTGACCTTTCCCAGCTACCGGGAAGGTTTCCCCAATGTAGTTATGGAAGCGGGGTCCATGGGATTACCTTGTATTGTAAGCGATATAAACGGCTGCAACGAAATTGTGGTCAACGGGCAGAATGGCGTCATAGTTCCGGTGAAATCCGAAACAGCCCTGATGCAGGCTATGGAGGAATTATTGCTGGATCGTAAGAAACGTATGGAACTGGCAAAAAATGCCCGACCCATGATCCAGAACAGGTTTGAACGCAGCTATATATGGGAAGAGTTATTGAAAGAATACAAATCTTTTGATAAATAGCGATCGGACACACTGTTTTCGCTTTCCTCATAAGCCGTATATAGGTTTTTGTTTAGATGTTGTGTCCGGTCATCGATAAAATGATCTTGTTTTATAGGCCATTTAACCATAAAATAATTGACTGGCAAAAATATGTAGTTACTTTGTGCTGAGAAACACCACCTAAAAATGTACAAATTATTTATAAAGCGAATTCTGGATATTGTGATCTCCTTCACCGTACTTACCCTGTTGAGCCCGGTAATAGTGGTGGTCGCCTTGCTTTTGTACATTTCTAATAATGGGAAGGTCTTCTTCCTGCAACAGCGGCCCGGCAGGCACGAACGCATTTTCAGCATCATTAAGTTTAAGACCATGACAGATGCCAAAGATCACAATGATGAATTGTTGCCAGACAAAGACCGCCTGACCACTTTTGGCAAATTGGTAAGAAAGGCTTCGCTGGATGAGATCCCCCAGATCATCAATGTACTGAAAGGAGATATGAGCCTTATAGGCCCCAGGCCATTGTTGCTCAGATACCTGCCGTATTACACCGAAAAGGAAAGGAAAAGGCATGACGTTCTTCCGGGAATTACGGGGTTGGCCCAGGTTTCGGGGAGAAATCACTTAAACTGGGACCAGCGACTGGCAAAAGACCTGGAATATGTGGAGAACATGTCTTTTTCACTGGACGCGAAGATATTTTTTCAAACCATCAAAAATGTGCTTAGTTCAAAAGATGTAGCCATTGATCCGCAATCTCTAATGCTTAGTTTAGATGAGTACCGAAAAAAAACTTAAATGGGCCATTCTGGTGACCGGCTGGGGAAGAAATGCCCGGGATACCATTGTAGCATTCGACAAAGGGCTGCTAAAGCGTTCTGTGATCCGATTGCTGATCTATCAATCCAAGCCATGCGGGGCAGCAGAGGCTGCGGAAAAGAGCGGAATTGAGACCTTACGACTTCTGCGAAAAGATTATGAAAGTGTTGAAGTATATCAGCAGGTAATCAGTGAACAGCTGCAAATGAGGAAAATAGACTATATCTTTCTGCTCAGTTATAAATATATTATCCGCCAGGGCTTGTTAGCTGCATTTCCAAACCGGATCATTAACATCCATCCTTCCCTTTTTCCCAGTTTTCTTGCCACTACAACGGCTATTCAGGAGGCCCTG
>DATGCB010000541.1:0-3117 GCA_035312365.1 Eudoraea sp.
GAAATTTCTGAATTCTGAATTCCGAATTCAGGATTAGCCTATTAATTTTCCCTAATTTTATATCGCCAAGGTCAATCTATACATACGCATCCTAATTGAAAATTGTCGCCCAGATAAAAGAACCTGTTGATGAGGAAATGGAGCTGTTCGAAAAAAAGTTCCACGAGTCCATGTCCTCCAAAGTGGCCCTTCTAAACAGGATCACCTATTACATTGTAAACCGGAAAGGGAAGCAAATGCGCCCCATGTTTGTATTCCTCACCGCCAAATTACTGAATGACGGGAGGGTAAACGAGCGAACTTATCGCGGGGCTTCGGTAATTGAGCTGATACATACTGCAAGCCTGGTACACGACGATGTCGTGGACGACAGCAACAAACGCAGAGGTTTCTTTTCCGTGAATGCATTGTGGAAAAATAAAATTGCGGTTTTGGTGGGCGACTATTTTTTCTCAAAGGGATTGTTATTATCCATTGAACACGGCGATATTGATTTGCTGAAGATCATCTCGGAGGCGGTACGTGAAATAAGCGAAGGCGAATTGTTGCAAATAGAAAAAGCCAGGCGACTGGATATTACCGAAGCTGTGTACTACAACATCATCCGCCAAAAAACAGCTACCCTGATCGCCGCCTGCTGCAGTATGGGTGCATGTTCCGTAAAACCGGGTACTCCGGAAGTAGAAGCCTTCCGGCAGTTTGGAGAGTTATGCGGAATGGCCTTTCAGATCAAGGATGATCTCTTTGATTATACCGAAGCTAAAATAGGGAAGCCTACGGGAATCGATATAAAAGAACAAAAAATGACCCTGCCCCTCATCTATGCCTTGAATCATTGTGATCCCAAAGAAAAAAGGTGGTTGATCAATTCGGTAAAGAACTATAACAGAGACAAAAAAAGGGTAAAGGAAGTGATCGCCTTTGTGAAAGAAAAAGGAGGACTGTCTTATGCCGAATCCAGGATGCACGATTTCAAAGAGCGGGCGTTGCGCATGCTGGACCCCTATCCTCCCTCGGAATACAAGGATGCGTTGGGCTTGATGGTCAGCTATGTGGTGGACCGTAAAAAATAGAAGTACACATTTCCCCTGAATAATTAGAACTCCTCATTTTACTATTTTAAAGCTTCAGGCAACGTTTTCCCCTTGCCAGGCGTCTATATGTATAGCAGACCAAATGAAAAGATTTAAACATTTGAAGATCATTTCCTTATACAAGAACGAAAAAGCGCTCATCTATAAAGCAACGGAAGGTCACAGGGAAGCACAACAGAGACTCTATGACAGGTTTGCGCCAAAAATGTTAAGTGTATGCAGGCAATACGTAAAAGATTTACAGTTTGCGGAGGACGTGATGATCAGCGGTTTTGTAAAGGTATTCAGGGGTCTGGAAGCCTTCAGGCATGAAGGGAGTTTTGAGGGTTGGGTGAGGAAGATCATGGTGCGAGAAGCTATTTCCTTCCTGCGAAAAAAGCAATTTGTTGTTTTTGATGAACAGGAGTTTGGCGACAGTGCGCTTTCCTATTCGGAAACGTCTTCAGACCTCGACGTGGAATACATCCAGCACCTCATCGATGATCTCCCCGAAGGTTATAAATTGGTGTTTGTGTTGTTTGCTGTTGAAGGGTATAAACATGCCGAAATAGCACAAATGCTGGAAATCTCAGAGAATACCTCTAAATCGCAACTCTTTAAGGCCAGAAGAATTTTGCAGGAAAAAATAAACAGGTTGGAAATGTCTGGCAATTCAAATGCACGACAGAATTAATACAGGATCAATAAGGTAGAAAATGACACTTCATAATTTTGAAAAACAGATAAAGGAAAAGCTAAGGCAACGTGAAATTAGGCCTTCGGAGGATGCCTGGCATCAGATTTCATCCGGTTTGGAAAAGGGTAAACCGCGCAGAATGAACTATTTGCGATATGGCATAGCTGCTGGTTTTATTGGAATGTTAATTATTTCCGTGCTTTATTTTAAGGCGGAGGACGGAAGCGAAAAAGAGGTACAGATAGTGAATTCGCCACCGGAAAAATCGGTTAGTAACCGGGCGGACCATGTTCCTGAGGAGGAATTTATTGCCAATACCAATAAGGAACATGATTTGAAAAATGGGGAGGCCCGCGATGATGGGAAGCCAACGAAGGAACGACCACAACATTTAGTAAACTCAGTTAAACAGGCGGTTGACAAGGAATCCAATCCTGAGGTATTTTCCACTAAAGTAAAAGTTTCCCAAAGACCGCTCGACCAGCTGATCGGCTATAAGGTAACCGAAATTATAGCGCAGGTAAATCTCCTGGAGAAGGATGCTGCAGCCTTAACAGATGCAGAAGTGGACTCATTGCTGCGCCGGGCACAGCGCGATATACTCACGGCAGATCTGCTGAAAGTTGACGGATCTGTTGATGCCGCCGCCTTACTGGGTGAAGTGGAAGATGAGCTGGATCAGAGTTTCAGGGATCAGATTTTTGAGAAACTGAAAACCGGATTTGAGAAAGTCCGGACCGCAGTCGCCGACAGAAATAATTAAAGTTAATATTCATCAATCAAATGGTATCCTGTAATACCTCTTCGCTGACCAACGGAGAGGTCAGGCAGGGCCTTCACTAAAGCACCTGCCAAAATACAGGTCGCATTTCAAAACAAACATCATGAGCACTATAAGCAGGTATGCAGTACTAATGTTACTTTCACTGATTGCCCAATGCCTTCCGGCACAAGACGGATACCAGGAGAAGATTGCGCTGCTCAAAGAACAAAAAGAGCGCATAACCACCCAGGAAAAGGAAGCCCTGAAACAGGAGGTTGAACAGATAAACAAACGTATGGTCAAAGGGGATCTTACGCCGGAGGAAGCCAAAACCCTGAAGGAGCAGGCCGCTAAAAAAAGAGCATTGAATATTGAAAGCAGGCATGCCATTATTGAACATAAAATTGCTTTACTGGAGAGGAATAAGGGGGAAGTATTAATGGACGATAGAGAATATAAGCTTTTTGAGGACGGCGTTGGGATTGGCATTACAGTCAACAATGAACCATGGGTTTTTTTTGAAGGAAAAAACAAGATCCCGAAATACGATCGCAGGACTTATTTGGATATTGTATTGGCTGTTG